>JBCBSA010000070.1:0-10078 GCA_039819425.1 Planctomycetota bacterium | reverse complement strand
CGGTGGGGGTGCGGGCGGCGGGCTGGGATACCTGATCGCGTCGCTGGCCGGTCACGTGGTCCGCGAAGAGAACTAGCCCCGTTCGACCGAACGGGTTGTCCGAATTAATCGGTCCCGAAGACAAAGCCGCTATGGAACTGAACGACAAGAAAATCGTGGTCACCGGGGGCGCAGGCTTCCTCGGCCGCTTCGTGCTCGACGCGCTGCGACAGCGTGGCGTGGCCGACGAACAGATTTTTGTTCCCCGCCGCAAGGACTACGACCTGACCCGCGAGGCCGATGTCGTGCGCCTGTACGACGACGCGAAGCCCGACGTGGTCCTCCACCTCGCCGCGGAGGTCGGCGGGATCGGGGCCAACCGCGAACACCCCGGCCGGTTCTTCTTCGCCAACGCCGCGATGGGCATGCACCTGATCGAGCACGGCCGGCGGCGCGGGCTCCAGAAGTTCGTCCAGACCGGCACCGTCTGCGCCTACCCCAAGTTCGCCCCCGTCCCGTTCAACGAAGACGACCTCTGGAACGGCTTCCCCGAAGAGACCAACGCGCCGTACGGCGTGGCGAAAAAGGCGCTGTTCGTCATGCTCGACGGCTACCGTCGCGAGTTCGGGCTCAAGAGCAGCGTCGTCGTCCCGGTCAACCTCTACGGCCCGCACGACAACTTCGACCTCCACACCAGCCACGTCATCCCCGCCCTGATCCGCAAGTGCGTCGAGGCCCGCGAGGCGGGAGCCGAGTCCATGACGTGCTGGGGCACCGGCTCGGCGTCGCGCGAGTTCCTCTTCGCCGAAGACGCCGCCGAAGGCATCGTCACCGCCGCCGAGCGGGTCGACGACCCCACCCCGATCAACCTCGGCACGGGCCGGGAAGTCAAGATCAAAGACCTGGTCGAGGCGATCGCCCGCCTGTGCCGGTTCGAGGGCCGGATCGAGTGGGACACCACCAAGCCCGACGGCCAGCCCCGCCGCTGCCTCGACACCGCCAAGGCCAAGCGCCTCATGGGCTGGGAAGCCCGCGTCGGGTTTGAAGAGGGCCTCGAGCGCACCATCGCCTGGTTCGAGCAGAACCGCAGCGACGTCCGCGAAGTGGTCTACGGCTGAAACACGCCCTCCCGAAAGCCGCTGCCCGACGGGCAGACCCAAAACAAACACCGCCTGTCCGGTTCTTCAACGCCCAGACGGGTATCCTCCACCAAACCCCTTCGCGTTACGGACACCCCTTCTCGCCTCGACCGAGGACTCCAACATGGCCATCAAGAAAGACGGCGACTTCGTCACCTTCACCCAGTTCATCCAGGAAGAACAGAACAAGTACCCCGGCGTGTCGGGGCGGTTCTCCTGGATGATGTCGGGCATCGCGCTGGCCACCCGCATGATCGGCAGCTATATCCGCCGGGCCGGCCTCATCGACGTCTGGGGCGAGCACGGCACGACCAACGTCCAGGGCGAGGTCGTCAAGAAACTCGACATCATGGCCAACGACGCCCTGAAGCGCACCCTCGGCTACCGCGGCAACGTCGGCATCATCGCCTCCGAAGAAGACAACGAGCCCCGCGTCCTCCAGGAAGTCGACGAGGACGACAGCTACATCGTCATGTTCGACCCGCTCGACGGCTCGTCCAACATCGACGTCAACGTCTCGGTCGGTACCATCTTCACCGTCTTCAAGAACCCCCAAGACGTCAAGGGGGCCGAGCGGTCCGTCCTCCAGCCCGGCGCCAAGCAGGTCGCCGCCGGCTACGTGCTCTACGGCAGCTCGACCGTGCTCGTCTACACCGCCGGCTCGGGCACCCACATGTTCACCCTCGACCCCCAGTTCGGCACCTACCTGCTGACCCGCGAGAACATCCGCATGCCCGAGCACGCCCCACAGTACTCGGTCAACGAGGCCTACAGCCACACCTTCCCCGAGGGCTACCGCCGCTACCTCGACTGGGTCAAGCTCCAGGACAGCCCGCTCTACAGCTCACGCTACGTCGGCTCCCTCGTCGCCGACTTCCACCGCATCCTCATCAACGGCGGCGTCTACATGTACCCGCCCACCAGCAAGGACCCCAAGGGCAAGCTCCGCCTCATGTACGAGTGCAACCCCCTCGCCTTCGTCGCCGAACAGGCCGGCGGCACCGCCTCCGCCGGCGACCGCCGCATCATGGACATCGTCCCCGAAGACGTCCACGACCGCGTCCCGATCATCATCGGCTCGGCGAAGAACGTCGACGAAGTCCTCCGCTACGCCGGCGCCAAACAGCCCGCCGCGGTCTAAAAAAACCCCACCCCCGCCCCCCCTTAAGCCGAGGGCTGCGGAGCAAAGCGACAAAACCCCGGATCCGCCGACCCGCCAGCCCACCACGGCTTCTCGACCCTCCCCCCCATGCCCCCCCGCACCGTCCTCACCCTCGGTAACTTCGACGGCCCCCACCTCGGCCACGCCGCGCTGATCCGCGAAGCCCGACAGCGAGCGGCCCCCCACCAAGCCCGCGTCGTTGCCCTCACCTTCGACCCGCGGCCCGTCGATGTCCTCGCTCCCGGCCAAGGCCCGCCCCGGCTCACCCCCGTTGATCAACGCATCGCTCGCCTCCGCGCCCTCGGCGCCAACGACGTCCGCGTCCTCCGGCCCACACCCGAACTTTTGTCCCGCACCGCCGCCGACTTCGTCGCCGGACTCGTCGACGAGTACCACCCCCTGGCCATCGTCGAGGGCCCCGACTTCCGCTTCGGCAAAGACCGCACCGGCGACATGCGACGCCTCGCCGAACTCGGCAGGCACCACGGCTTCGACGCCGTCACCGTCCCTCGCGTCCAAGCCCCGCTCACCGACCAGCAACTCACTCCCGTCAGCAGCTCCCTCGTCCGTTGGCTCGTCGGCCGCGGCCGCGTCGCCGACGCCGCCGCCTGCCTCGGCGAACCTTTCGTCCTCACCGCCCCCGTCGTTCGCGGCGAGCAGCGCGGCCGACAGCTCAACATCCCCACCGCCAACCTCGACGCGGACGCCTTGGCTGCGTTCATCGTCCCCGCCGACGGCGTCTACGCCGGTACCGCCCAGCTCAAGCCGAGGGCTGAGGAGCGAAGCGACAAAGCCCCGGCCCCTCCCACCTTCCCCGCCGCGATCTCCGTCGGCGTCAAACCCACCTTCGGCCGCCGCCGGCTCACCGTCGAAGCTCACCTCCTCGACTACCAACCCGTCCACGCCGACGACCTCTACGGCCGCACCCTTACCCTCCGCTTTGCCCGCTGGGTCCGCGATCAGTACCCTTTCCCCGGGGTTCAGGCGCTGCGCCAGCAGCTGGAACGCGACATCGCCCGGGTCCGCCGCTGGCACGACCAAAATCGACTCCACCCGCCGGAACCCCCGTCTCCTTATTCTTCGGTTGCCGTTTGAACCCCGCCGCCCCGTACACCCAGTCCACCCTCACGCTCGCCGAAGTCGCCGATCGCCTGCGCAACGCCGGTGGGCCCATCCTTGTCTTGACCCACGCCAAGCCCGACGGCGACGCCTTCGGGTCGGTCATTGCCCTCGTCTCCGCCCTCCAAGCCCTCGGCCACACCGCCCGCGGCGTCTTCGTGCCCCCGGTTCCGGACGCTCTAGCACACCTTCCGGGGGCGAACCTCGCCGACGTCTGGCACGACGGGTACGCCCCGCCGTTCGACCCCGCCCTCTGCGTCGTCGTCGACACCGGGGCTTGGTCCCAGGTCGGCCCCCTCGACGCCGTGCTCCGCCCCCGCCTCGACCGCACCCTCCTGATCGACCACCACCTCTCCGGCGGCATCGAAGCCCAACACCGCCACGTCGTCGGCGACGCCGCCGCCACCTGCGAAATCCTCGCCGACCTGATCGATCTGCTGTCCCCCGGAAAGACCCCCGAAAGCACCGTGGGTCATTTTCCGGGAGTGGTACGCGATGCGTTGTTCGTCGGCATCGCCTCCGACACCGGCTGGTTTCGCTTCTCCAACGTCCGCCCCGAGACCCACGAGCTCGCCGCCCGCCTCATCCGCCAGGGCACCGACCACGCCACCCTCTACCAGAAGCTCGAGCAGGCCGAACGCCCCGAGAAGCTCGCCCTGCTCACCCGCGCCCTGCAAAACCTGACCGTCCACGCCGACGGCCGCGCCGCCCTCATCACCCTCCGCCACCAGGACTTCCTCGACACCGGTGCCCTCCCCGAAGAGACCGAACGCCTCATCGACACCCCCCAGATCGTCGGCAGCCTCCAGGTCTTCGTCGTCGTCACCGAGACCCCCGAGGGCACCGCGCGTCTGAGTTTCCGCTCCAAGCACGCCCCCGACGACACCGCGGTCGACGTCGCCGCCCTGGCGAACCGCTTCGGCGGCGGCGGCCACGCCCGCGCCGCCGGCGCCAAGGTCGATCGCCCCCTCGCCGACGTCGTCGCCGACGTCATCGCCGCCCTCAACGCCCTCTGACCCCCACCCCAATACCCCCCCAAGCCGAGGGCTGCGGAGCGCAGCGACAAAGCCCCGGATCACCCGACACACCCCATATCTTGCGTCCGCAACGACGCCACGCGTCGCGTTCCTGCGTTGAGTGGCCACGCGCCGCCCGTGGAAAACCTGTCCCTTGCGGTCGCTCGCCTGCCGCCACCCCGTCAACCGCCTGACGGAACCCAAACGGTGAGAAAAAAGTGAATCCGGGTAATCGTCTGCGCCCGTGGCGCTTAAGGAAATTCGACCCCAAATCCCACTAGATTTGCTAAAGAAATCCGTTGCGAACACAAGATATAGTACCTAAGATAGACGAACGGCCCCACCGTTCGGCAGGGCTTGAGGGCAGGACGCCCCGCGAGACAAACCCTCTTCCGTCCCGGCGCGGTTCCCGCGCTTTCGTTGTTTGTTTGTCCGAACCTTAACCGAAAACCCCCTTCCCCGGGAAACCCGCCGCCATGCCCGTGCTCTGCGACACCCAGATCCGCGAACTCGTCCCCATCGAGCCCTTCGAGGACGCCGGCAAACGCCCCGGCAAGATCTCCTACGGCGTCTCGTCCTACGGCTACGACGTCCGCGTCGGCACCCTCTTCAAGATCTTCACCAACGCCCCGACCGACGGCGGCGCCTCCATCGTCGACCCCAAGCAGTTCGACGACCGCAACTTCGTCACCGTCGACACCCAGGACACGGGCAAGGACCACGTCATCGTCCCGCCCAACAGCTTCGCCCTCTGCGAGACCGTCGAAGAGTTCGACATCCCCCGCGACGTCCTGGTGATCTGCGTCGGCAAGTCGACCTACGCCCGCTGCGGCATCATCGTCAACGTCACCCCGCTCGAGCCCGAGTGGCGGGGCAAGGTCACCATCGAGATCAGCAACACCACCCCGCTGCCCGCCAAGATCTACGCCAACGAGGGCATCGCCCAGATGATCTTCCTCAAGGCCGACCGCGTCTGCGGCCAGTCCTACGCCGACAAGGCCGGCAAGTACCAGGATCAGTCTGGCCTCGTGCTCCCCAAAGTGGATTAAACGCATCCTGGATGCGTTTCCAAGGCATAGTTAAGAATGTCTGTTACCGACATAACTCTCGACCAGAAAGAATTAGTCAAAGCCGTCGTGGTAGCTGCGGAGTCCGGTCAATACAACAAAGAGTTTTATTACGGAAAGTTTAATGCAGCGAGTATTTCTGGATGGGCATCAAAAAAAGGACAATACGAATTCATTGTTGAGCATGCAAGCGAAAGCGATGTGCGGATAGCTGCCGACGAAGGATATCTGTTTTTACATCCTAAAAATGGCCGGATCGAATGGGTCGCAGCCTTGCAAAAAGCTTTTGATTGCTTCGGTAATACGCGAGAAAAATAGGTAGATAAGCCGCTATGGCACAGAACTTGACTAATCAGCAGGCTGAAGTTTTAACAAACAAGCTCACAAAGCGAATAGAAGAATTCAGCAACACAATGTCTGCTTCCATTAGTAATTTGACAGAGTCGATTGAATTTTCTGGAAGAGAGACCTCGAAATCAAACACCAAGATATTTTGGCTAAACATAGTTCTGAGCATCGCTACAGCAGTTGGTGCTATTGCAACTGCTTTGCTTGCATTCGATGCCCTCAGAAACTGAGGTTTTCAAAAATGACGACCCACGGATGGGTCTGAATTCCCCAATCATTCATTATTCTGCTTAGAGATAAACGCGATATGAAAATCAACCGCCACTTCACCGCCGCCGGCCAGGACGTCTTCGACACCGTCGAATGGACGCGCCGCTCCACCCGCATCGCCAACATGGACGGCAGCGTCGTGTTCGAGATGAACGACGCCGAGCTTCCCAAGAGCTGGTCGCAGCTCGCGTCGGACATCATGGTGTCGAAGTACTTCCGCAAGGCCGGCGTGCCGTCCGATGGCGGCGAACGCGGGCTGCCCTCCCCCGATTGGTCGGAAGGCGACGAAGTCGTCAACGGCCCCGAGAAGTCGGCTCGCCAAGTGATCCACCGCCTCGCGGGCTGCTGGCGGCACTGGGGCGAAGAGCACGGCTACTTCGACACCCCGGACGACGCCCAGGCGTTCTACGACGAACTCTGCCACATGATGCTGCACCAGCAGTGCGCCCCCAACAGCCCGCAGTGGTTCAACACCGGGCTCAACTGGGCCTACGGCATCAACGGCCCCGCCCAGGGCCACCACTACGTCGACCCCCGGAATGGGAAAGTTAAGAAGTCGGAAGATGCGTACACGCACCCGCAGCCGCACGCCTGCTTCATCCAGAGCGTCGAGGACGACCTGGTCGGCGAAGCCGGCATCATGGACCTGTGGACCCGCGAAGCCCGCCTGTTCAAGTACGGCAGCGGCACGGGCACGAACTTCTCCTCCATCCGCGGCGAAAACGAACCCCTTTCCGGGGGCGGCAAGTCGTCGGGGCTGATGTCGTTTCTTAAGATCGGCGACCGTGCGGCCGGGGCGATCAAGTCCGGCGGGACCACGAGGCGGGCGGCCAAGATGGTCTGTCTCGACCTCGACCACCCCGACATCGAGCAGTTCGTGTCGTGGAAGGTCCGCGAAGAGATCAAGGTCGCGGCGCTGGTCGAGGGCATGAAGCACCTCGGCGACGACCTGCAAGCCACGGCCAAGGAACTCGGACTGGTCCTCGACTACGACTTCAACGGCGAGGCCTACGCCACCGTCGCCGGGCAGAACTCCAACAACTCGGTCCGCATCCCCAACTCGTTCTTCGAGGCGGTGCGGGAGAACGGCGACTTCGGCCTGGTCCGTCGGACCGACGGCGAACTGGCCAAGACCGTGAACGCCAAGGAACTCTGGGACCAGATCGGCTACGCCGCGTGGCGGTGCGCCGACCCCGGCGTGCAGTACGACTCGACGATCAACGAGTGGCACACCTGCCCCGAGGCCGGCCGGATCAACGCGAGCAACCCCTGTTCGGAGTACATGTTCCTCGACAACACCGCCTGCAACCTCGCGTCGCTGAACCTCTTGACGTTCTACGACGCCCAGGCGCGGACGTTCGACGTCGAGCGGTTCGAGCACGGCGTGTCGCTGTGGACGATCGTGCTGGAGATCAGCGTGCTGATGGCGCAGTTCCCGTCGAAGGAGATCGCCGAGCTGAGCTACCGCTTCCGCACGCTGGGGCTGGGCTACGCGAACCTCGGGGCGATGCTGATGCAGGCCGGCATTCCTTACGACAGCGAGCGCGGCCGGGCGATCTGCGGCTGCCTCTCGGCGACGCTGACCGGCAAGAGCTACGCGGCCAGCGCGCTGATGGCGAAGGAACTGGGCGCGTTCCCCGGTTATAAGAAGAACAAGAAAGCGGGCGGCCACATGCTCCGAGTCGTCCGCAATCACCGCCGCGCCGCCCACGGCGTCTCCCGGAAGGATTCGGGAGACGCCGGGGCGCTCGGTTTTTATGAAGGGCTGGACATCGCGCCCGTCCCGATCGACGCGGACAAGCTCACCGACACCGCCGAGGCCTATGGCACCCTTGCTAACTCGGATGCCTTGCTCGCCTCGGCCCGCGATTGCTGGGACGAAGCGCTCGCCCTCGGCGAAGAGCACGGCTACCGCAACGCCCAGGCCACCGTCATCGCGCCCACCGGCACGATCGGCCTGCTCATGGACTGCGACACCACCGGCGTCGAGCCCGACTTCGCGCTGGTCAAGTTCAAGAAGCTCGCCGGCGGCGGGTACTTCAAGATCGCTAACCAGTCGCTGCGGCCCGCGCTCGAGTCGCTCGGCTACGACGAGCCGCAGGTCCGCGACATCCTCACCCACGTCATGGGCACCCTGACCCTCGACGTGCCTCTGCCCGGCAGCGACGTCTCCTTCGGCGAGTGGCTGCGGGACAAGGGCTTCAACCGTGACGACCTCCAGAGGGTCACCGACGCCCTGCCCACGATTTTCGAGATCGGCTTCGCCTTCAACGCCTGGACGCTCGGCGAAGACTGCATGGATCGCATCGGCCTCAAGGACGAGGCCGCCGATCCTTCTTTCAACCTGCTCAAGTCGCTCGGGCTGACCGGCCAACAGATCAAGGCGCTCAACGCCGTGATCTGCGGGACGCAGACCGTCGAGGGCGCCCCGCACCTCGAGGACGAGCACCTGCCGGTGTTCGACTGTGCGAACAAGTGCGGCCCGACGGGCGAGCGGTTCATCCACGCCCACGGCCACATCCGCATGATGGCCGCGGCGCAGCCGTTCATCTCGGGGGCGATCTCCAAGACGATCAACCTGCCCAACGAGGCGACCGTCGAGGACATCCAGAACAGCTACGAGCTGTCGTGGGAGCTGGGCCTCAAGGCCAACGCGCTGTACCGCGACGGCTGCAAGCTCAGCCAGCCGCTGAACAACAAGGCGACGGACGACGACGAAGAACTCCAGGACGACGGCGACGTCGACAACCTCGAGGCGGCCCTCGAAGAGGTGGCCGAGGACATCGTGGAGACGGCGGCGGTGGCCGCGGCGCGGGACGCGCTGGGGTCGCCCGAGACGGTGAAGACGGTCGAGAAGATCGTCGAGCGGGTGGTCGAGCGGCCGATGCGTCGCCGGCTGCCGGACACGCGGACGAGCCGGACGCACAAGTTCAACGTCGCCGGGCACGAGGGCTACCTGACCGTCGGGCTGTACGACGACGGGCAGCCGGGCGAGCTGTTCATCACGATGGCCAAGGAGGGCTCGACGATCGGCGGCCTGATGGACTCGCTGGGCACGGCGATCTCGGTGGCGCTTCAGTACGGCGTGCCGACGTCGTCGCTGGTGACCAAGTTCAGCCACCAGCGGTTCGAGCCGGCGGGCATGACGCACAACCGCGACATCCCGTTCGCCAAGAGCCTGGTCGACTACATCTTCCGCTGGATGGGCATGGAGTTCGTGCCGGGCTACCGCGAGGCGAACGCCCCGCAGCGTCCGAGCGAGAAGAAGACCGAAGCACAACCCGCCCCGACGCCGACGCCGGTCGACATGACCGCGGCGGTAGACGGCGACGCCGATTCCGGGGCCGGAGCGGACCGGGTGAAGATCACCGATGTCGAGTCCAAAGCAGCCACTACGGAAACAAGCGATCGGCCGTGGGGTTTCGCCGAAGGGAAGCGTCCGTCGCCGGCCGACAAACCCGCGGTCGCGACCAGCGTCCGGGCCGACGTCGCGGTCGAGACGGAAGCCGCTCCGGCCAAGGACGGCAACACGTTGGCCGAGGCGATGAGTTCGATGCAGGCCGACGCCCCGGCGTGCGACGTGTGCGGCACGATCACGGTCCGCAACGGCACCTGCTACAAGTGCCTGAACTGCGGCGCGTCGATGGGCTGTTCGTAACGGGGAGGAAGGTGGGCGCCGGCGACGCGGTCGGCGTCCCACGAGGGACCGCGATTTTCTCCTCCGGCGGGGCCGCCCTTACCTCCAAGGCGGCCCCGCTTTTTCGTGGGGTGCTGTTGTGTCCCGTGGCCGACCGCGGGACGCTTCGCAGCACCCGCTAAACACGAGACGGGAGCGAGGTGGCTTGGGTTGATGCGGTAGGCTTGGGGCGATGCGTGGTGACCCGGTGGACGACGTTGTGGTTAGGGCTGAGCCCTGGGGGCCTGGGGCGACGGCGGCGGGGGTGATCGCGGGGATCGCGGGGGCGGCGTGGTGGCCGG
>JBCBSA010000069.1:0-10180 GCA_039819425.1 Planctomycetota bacterium | reverse complement strand
CTTGATGTATATCGATGCCTCAGATACAAGCTGCTGTCCATCATGCGGAAGTAGTCGAACTAAAGTCTTGGAGTTATCTCACGGTCAACTAGCTGTTGATGAGTATGGTTTTTCGTAAACTCAAAGCATTCTTGCTGCTTCAGTAGGTCAGGTCTTCGACCTGACACGGGCTTTTCTTCGACTTGCGTCAGGTCGAAGACCTGACCTACATTGCGTTGAGCCCGGCGCCGCATCGACGGGCTTAATCACGGCGCACAACACCCCATGTCCGACCCCAAACTCCGTCAGGCCATCGCGGCGCACGCCGCGATGTTGATTGTCACCCGGGACGAATCCGAATACTTCACCGCCAAACGCAAAACCATTCCCATGTGATCCACAACCGCACCATCGGCCGCCGCAAGCGGCGGCGTTTCGCCAAGCAACCCAATTGCGACGACCTGCGGTCGCTGGGCCAGTGCGACCGGGCCGGACGTAGGTGTGGCGATGCTGACGCTGAACGAGGCGTTGGCGCAAATCGCGGCCATCGGCGGGTGAGCAGGGCCTGCTATGCTTGGCGGCTTCGCGGCCCGCCGGGCTGCTTGCCTCTTTGCTCTTCGTGAGGAACCAGCCGTGAGCGCATCCGGTTCTACGACTTACCTGCTCGGCGCGATCGCGGTGGAAGCAGCGATCTCGGCGGGAACGCGGGAGTTACATCGCGTGTGGGTCGACGCGGATATGGACTATCGTCGTATCGAGCCGCTGCGACGAGCAGCAAAGGCACGGCGGATGGACTTAATAAAACAGAGCCGGACGGAACTCGACGGACTAGTCAACGAAAACAAGCACGGCGGAGTCGTGGCCGAAGTCGGCCCGCGGGTGTTCGTGACGCTCGACGGGCTGCTCGCCCACTCGGGGGAAGAGCGGTCGTTCTTCGTCATGCTCGACGGCGTCGAGGACCCGTACAACTTCGGGCAGGCGGTCCGCGCCCTCTACGCCGCGGGCTGCCACGGCCTCGTCGTCCGCCCCCGGAATTGGGCCGTGGCCGATGGGCAAGCGCCGGCGATCATCGCCCGGGCGTCGGCGGGGACCAGCGAGTTCATGCCGATGGCGGTGGCCGAGACCCCTGAAGCGGCCGCGGCGTTTTTTAAAGAAAAGGGCCTGGTCGTCGCAGCGGCGGCCGACACGCGGGATGCGGTACCGCTGCACGACGTCGATCTGACCGAGCCGGTGTTCTTGTTGGTGGGCGGAGAGAAGCGGGGGTTGAAGCGTTCGTTCCTGGAGCGAGCGGATCGGGTGGTTGAGGTGCCCTACGCCCGGCCGTTCGGGTACTCGCTGGGCACGGTCGCGGCGGTGTCGGTCCTGGGGTTCGAGATCGCCCGGCAGCGCGCGGCCTCGGCTCGCTAACCCCGGCGTCGGGGCCCGCCCGCCATGAATCAAGAACACCCCGCCCACGTCGCCTGCCTGCACCTCCCCGACGGCGTCGCCCACGCGACGTTCCCCCTGGGGCGATTCGACGGCGTGGCCGTACGCGAACTCTTCGAGCTCTCGAACCGGCTGCCGCCGGCCCGCGGCGACGGCGGGGGCGACGGGCCCCGGCTGCTGATCGACACCACCGGCGTCGCGTTCGTCCCGTCGGGCGGCATGGGCATGCTGCTGACCATCCGCAAGCGCTTCCTCGCCGGCGGCGGCCAACTCCACGTCGCCCTGCCCGACCCCGGCCTCATGCGGTCGTTCCGCGTCGCCAACCTCCACCGCCTGCTCGATCTGTTTGAAACCGTTGAGCAAGCCCGCGACGCATTCAGGCGTTGACGCGCCGAGGCTATCATGCCCGCGCCATGAACAAAGCCTGGACCACCCACACCCTCCACCACGCCGCCGATGCCCCCGGAATCACCCCCGGAACCACCCAGGAAAACTCCGGCCTCACCACCGATCAACTCACCGACCGCGAGTGGCTGCTGACCAACGGCACCGGTGCCTACGCCATGGGCACCGCCCTGGGTGCCAACACCCGCCGTTACCACGGCCTGCTCGTCGCCGCGACCCGACCCCCCGTCGGCCGCGTCCTCGCCCTGAACCAGGTCTTCGACCAGCTCGTCCTGCACGACCAAGACGGTCAGGGCGAAACCACCCAATCCGTCGAGCTCGGCAGTTGCCTCTTCGAGGGCGACGGTGGCAAGCTCGTTCACGCACCGCAAGGCCACCGCGTCCTGGCCCGCTTCGACCGCGGTCTCAATGTGCGTTGGACCTACGTCTGGGGCAAACTCGGCGTCGAACGAGCACTCATCCTCCACCCTAAGGCTCAGGCCGCCACCCTCCGCTACCGCGTCGCCGGCCTCGAGACCCTCGCCGGTAAGGCCGCCCTCCACGTCGCTCCGATGCTCACGCTCCGCGACTTCCACGCCCTCCAACCCCCCCACCTCGGCCCCCAGGACTTCGGCGTCACCGTCCCCCGCGGCGGCAAGCGTCTGACCGTCACCCACCACGACACCGCAGTCACCTTCGCCGCTCCCGACGGCAAGTTCCAACCGGCCCCCGACGTCTGGCACGGCGTCGCCTACCCCCGCGACACCCACCGCGGCCAGGGCGACCGCGAGCCCTACTTCGTCCCCGGCAACTTCATCATTCCCCTATCAATTGGACCGAAAGTCGCCGAGGCCACCCTCACCGTCGCCCTCGGATCCAAGACCGTCGCCCCCGTCCTCAAGCCCGGCCGCGCCCCCCATCTCAAGAAAACCCTCGACCACCTCCCCGGCGACGACCGCCAACAAAAAGCCCTCGCTCTCGCCGCCGACGACTTCGTCGTCGAGCGTCCCGTTGACAAAAAGAAAACCCTCACCACCCTCATCGCCGGCTACCCCTGGTTCGCCGACTGGGGCCGAGACACCTTCATCGCCCTGCCCGGCCTCCTCCTCGCCACCGGCCGACTCAACGCCGCCCGCGACACCCTCCAGGCCTTCGCCCGATCCATCCAGCACGGCCTCGTCCCCAACCGCTTCGACGACTACACCAACCAGCCCCACTACAACACCGTCGACGCCTCGATGTGGTTCGTCCACGCCGGCCTCGCCTACGCCGACCACGCCGGCCAGCTCCCCGCTTGGCTCCGCAAAGCCGCCATCCAGGTCCTCGACGCCCACGTCCAGGGGACCCACGCCCTCGGCCACGACGGCCGCGAACTGCCCATCGCCATGGACACCGACGGCCTCCTCACCGCCGGCGACGACCACTCCCAGCTCACCTGGATGGACGCCGCCTGCCACGGCCACGTCTTCACCCCCCGCCCCGGCAAGTGCGTCGAGATCAACGCCCTCTGGCACAGCAACCTCCTGGGCCTCGCCGCCTGGCTCGCCGAAGACGACAAACACCAAGCCCACGCCGACCGCTACGCCGAGCTCGCCGCCAAGGCCAAGCGTTCCTTCAACGCCGCCTTCTGGTCCGACGAACACCAACACCTCATCGACCACGTCACCCCCGCCGGCCACGCCGACCCCGCCCTCCGCCCCAACCAGGTCATCGCCTGCGCCCTCGAACGCTCCCCCCTGCCGCTGACCAAACGCAAGGCCGTGCTCGCCGCCGTCGAGTCGTCGCTGCTGACGCCGATGGGCCTACGCACCCTCCCGCCCGACGACCCCAACTACCACCCCCACTACGCCGGCCCCCAGTTCGACCGCGACCGCGCCTACCACCAGGGCACCGTCTGGCCCTGGCTCATCGGCCCCTACGCCGAGGCCGTCCTCCGCGTCGGCAAACACTCCAAAAAAGCCAAAGCCCGCGCCGCCGCTGCCCTGCAGCCGCTCCTCGACCGCTTGCTCGACGAAGGCCTCGGCCAACTCGCCGAGATCCACGACGCATCGGAGCCCTTCGCCGCCCGCGGCTGCCCCGCCCAGGCCTGGTCCGTCGCCGAACTCGTCCGCGTCCTCGCGCTGATCGAGGAAGACCAACCCGCGTAGTCGTAGGGCAGGCGCACCCGCCTGCCACGACGCCTCTCAAACTCCCGGCAGGCGAGTGCGCCTGCCCTACGGCCTCCGTCAACACCACGACTTGTCAAAGAGCGGGCTCCACCCCCACCCCGGGTTGCGCGTCGCGGCAGACGCTGCACCCAGGGTTACTTCCGGGTGGGGCCCTCGACCGGCGGCGCGGGGGAATCGATTCGGGCGTGTCGCACGGCAAGGCTGCTCACCCGCAATCGCCGACGCCCCAAAGCACGCGTGCACCGACCCGGCCGTCCGGACTGTAAACGGCGCCGGCCTCGCCGAAGACCGCGACGCCGCCGCACCCGGGGGCCGACTCTTAGGGACGCACCGCAACGCCGGTGCGCACCTTGGTTGCGTGGCCCACGCTCGCGCCGCCTAAATGCGTTGTTGCTGCGGAGAAAAAAATCTCTTAGTTCTTTCAGAATTTGCGCGACTTCGCTGTCCGTGTGTGCGCGCCGATCGCGGGGGTATAGCCGGCGGTCAACGACCGCCGGTCGCCGCGGCCACCGGGAATCGTTGATCCCCGGCTATCGCCCACGCGGGGAACACCGTACGGGTACCGCGGTCTACCCGGTCACGCGGCCGCGGCGTTCAAACACATCCAGGATGCGATCGTCCCAAGTCGCCGTTGTCCCGTCACGCCATTTGATCCAGACCACATCGGGCTCGTCGGGGTTGCCGGTGACGACCATGGCCTCTTCCCCAGCGGGACGCACTTTGCCCGTGGGCCGGTCCTGATGATCGCGATACCGAAGCTCCTCACGCAACGCCAGAACGTCGCCGCGTGAGACCCCGCACGGGTAATCCACCAGCGTCATCATCTCCGGCGTGATGAGTTCCCAGTCGTCGGCCATCCCGTGCATGTTACCCAAGCGGTGGAACCTTCCGGCTGTATTCACAGCTTCGAGTACCGCCCCACCGCGCGGTAGAGGCCGGCGACCTCTTCGCGCTTCACGACCCGCGGGGGGTAGTCGGGGTTGAGCGGTTGGAGGCGGATGGTGCCTGCGGTCTCGTCGAAGTAAACGCGCTTGAACGTCGACTCGTGGTCGGGCTCGAGGCGGACGAAGCAGTCGCTGCCGTCCTCGGGCTTGGCCGAGGCGGAGCAGACGACGATGTCGCCGGGGCGGTAGGTCGGCAGCATCGAGTCGCCGGCGATGACGGTGGCGAAGCTGTCGCCGTGGGCCGCGGCGGGGTCGGGGACGTCGAGGTACTGGTCGGCGGCGTCGTCGGGGAAGCCCAGGTCGGTGTGCTCGGTGGCGTGGCCCGCGGCGACGCGGTTGATGAGCGGGACGCGGTAGGAGGTGGGCAACAGGGAGTGGGCCGTGGGCTGTGGGGAAGACGGGGTGGCAGCGGGATCGCCCAGCACGGCGTTGATGCGTTTGGAGAGCTGGCCGCTGCGGTAGAGGGCGTCGAGGTCTTTGCCTCCCGACGTGCCGGCACCGCGCTTCTTGGACGTGGAGGTCTTGAGCCAGGCGGCGAGCTCGCGGCCGCGGTCGGCGTCTTGTTGCAGAGCTTCGAGCTGCTGGCGGACCGGGGCGGGGGTGGACTGCCAGTCGGCGGCGCGGCGGAGCTCGCCGGCGGTGATGCCCAGGGCCCGTTCGAGGCCTTCCAGCAGGCCGCGTGAAGGCGGGTTCTCGACACGGTGGTTCTCGATCATCGACAGATAGCTCTTGGCCACGCCGACGGTTTCGGCCAGCCCGCTGAGGGTCAGGCCCAGCGCCTCGCGACGCTTACGGACGATTTGGCCGACGGTTTCCATGGGGATCGCCTAAAAGTTCAAAAAAAATTGAATCCCTGACTTGACATTCCGAGACGGCGTGCGTTTAATAATTTCTGAACCTAACTTTTACCGCAAATCGCTTCCGGAGGCAAGCCCCATGTCAGGACCGCCGCGACGCCCGGCCGGCACCCGCCCGAGCCACGCGGGCCGGGACAACGCCGAGTTTTTGCTGGCGATGGCCCGCTACCTGGACCCGGCCGGCCGGTCGCTGGTCGAACGCGTCTACCGCGACGGGGCGACCCCGACCGACCTGGCCCGGCTGTCCAAGGCGTCGCCCCGGACGGTCCAAAGCCGGCTCAATCGGCAGATCGAGCGGATCAATAGCCCCGAGTTCCGGTTCGTCGTGGCCCACCTGTCGGTGCTGCCCCGCAACCAGCGGGCGGCCATGCGGCGGTTCTACCTCGAGGGCCGGGGGCTGCGGGACACCGCCCGGCTCACCGGCCGGACGCTGCACGAGACGCGCAAACTCCGCCTCCGGCTGGACGCCGAACTCGCCGCCCGGATGCAGCAGTGGTCGGCGGTGAACCCCGGAGCCCAAAAGTTCAAAAAATAATGAATATTTTGATTTCTCTTGATCTTGAACGCTGTGTCCGCGCGTCGCCGGCCCCTTCCGGGGGCGGGAACGGAGCCCCCGGGGGGCCGTCGCCGCGCGTGGTGGAGGTGGCGGCGATGTTCGGGCTGGGGGCCGACGCGTCGCAGACCCTGACCGTGGTCCCGCCGGTGACGCTGAAGCTGGGGCCGGGGCGGATCGTCTTCGTGACGGGGGCGAGCGGCGGGGGCAAGTCGACGCTGCTGCGGGGGATCGCCGCGGGGTTGGCGGGCGACGAGCGGGCCGAGGTGCTGGACTTCGGGGCGTTGCCCGAGCCGAGCGACGCGGCAGTGGTGGACGCGGTGGACGGGGGGGCGCTGCCGTTGGACCGGGCGCTGCGGGTATTGAGTCTGGCGGGGCTGAACGACGCGTTCGTGATGCTGCGTCGGCCGAGCGAGCTGTCGGACGGGCAGCGGTACCGCTTCCGCTTGGCGCAGACGATGGCGGCGGTGGAGATCCGCGATCGGGAGCGGGCGGGCGGCGACGGCAAGCTGACGGCGGTGCTGGCCGACGAGTTCGGGGCGACCCTGGACCGCACGACGGCGGTGGCGCTGTCGCGGAACGTGCGGCGGTGGGTCGACGCGTCCCTCGGAACCGAAGGGCCAAGCCAAGGCCCGACTTCCGGGGGGGTTTGTTTGGTGGTGGCGACGACGCATGATGATCTGTTGGAGGCGTTGTCGCCGGACGTGCTGGTGGAGCAGCGATTAGGAGAGGGGATCGAGATCGTGGAGGCGGGGTCTTGATCGAAGTCCGGGGTTCGCTGCGACAACGGTTTGATGCGCTGCCTGGAGATCACCCGGCGGAGGGGCTTCGGCTGCGTGCGGGGACGCTGGGGGACTACGCGGCGTTGGCCGAGCACCATTACAAAGCGAAGAAGCCGGCGACGGCGCCGCGTGTGTTGGTGCTGGAAGACCCACGGCCGACGGTGGTCGGGCGCTTCGTGGCTCGCAAAAGCGCAGTGGAAGTTTCCGGGGGGGGCGTGGGGGGGGTGTTGGTGGAGTCGTTGCCGAGTTTGAGTTGTCGGATGCGGGACTGGGCGTTGCACGAGCGGTACGGGGGGCACCTGCCGCCGCGGTCGCGGGCGGTGCTGCTGAACCGGGAACTGCGGTGCATCAGCCGAGTGGTGGTGGACCCGCGTTGGCGGGGATTGGGGTTGGCGGTGCGGCTGGTGCGGGAGGCGTTGGCGGAGCCGGCGACGATGTTCACCGAGGCGTTGGCGGCGATGGGGAAGGTGAACCCGTTCTTCGAGCGGGCGGGGATGACGGCGTACCGTCGGCCGGCGCACGCGCACGACGCGCGGTTCGTCGCGGCGCTGGGACGCGTCGGGCTGGCGGCCCGCGACCTGGCGACGCTCGAGGCGACGTGGGGGCGCGTCGAAGGATTGGATGAGGGCGAGCGGGCGTGGTTGCTGAAAGAGCTGTACCGGTGGTACCGGCTCAACGCGGGGCGCTCGGCGGTGCACGAGACGGACCCCCGGAAGCAGTTGGTGGTGGCGCGGGAGCGGCTGCTGCTCGAGCCGGTTTATTACCTGAAGGATCACCGCGAACCCACGGGTACCGAATCGGGTTTTTTGACGCGCTCCGCCTGACCGACTTCACCGCCTTCCGGAGGTATTGGATGTCCCTGTCCGCGATCCCGCTCGATCGGTTGCACGCGCACCCAAGCAACAGCAACGTGATGCCGCCGGCTGTTTTCGGCAAGCTCTGCGACCACCTGGACGAGAGCGGCCGCTACCCGCCCGTGGTGGTTCGGCCCTTCAAGGGCGGTGACTACCAGATCCTCGACGGGCACCACCGCGTCGAGGCGCTGCGTCGGTTGGGGCGAGACGAGGCGCGGTGCGTGGTGTGGGACGTCGACGACGCGGGGGCGTTGCTACTGCTGTCGACGCTGAACCGGCTGGAGGGGCGGGACGACCCGCGGAAGCGGGCGGCGCTGCTGGCCGAGCTGGGCGAGCACCTGGACGTGAAGGCGATGGCGGCGAAGCTGCCCGAGGACGCGGGCCGGCTCAAGAGGCTGCTGCGGCTCAACGACGTGCCGCCGCCGCCGCGTCCGCCGCGGGCGATGGCGGACATGCCGGTGGCCGTGCATTTTTTTCTGTTGCCGGCCCAACGGGCGGCGCTGGAACGTCGGCTGCGCGAGGTCGGCGGGCCGCGGGAGGAGGCGTTGCTGTCTCTGGTCGGCGTGACCGAGCCCGGCGACGAACAACCCACGGAGAACGATTGATATGGCCAAGCGGATTTCGAGAAAGAGGCGTGACGCGTTGATCGCCGACGTGTTCGAGGCGCGGCGGGACCTGTCGAGCCTGGCCGAGGCCCACCGGATGACGCCCGACGACCTGGCGGACTGGATCGGCCGGGACGAGAACCAGAAGTGTCTGGCGGGGCTGTGCCTGCTGGCCGACCTGCAGACCCAGCTGATGCTCAGCCGGTACCGGCAGGTCGCGGTGACCGAACTCATCAAGCAGGCGTCGGGCGGAGACGAAACGGTGTCGGTTGAGCAGTCGCGCAAGGCGTGTGTCGACCTGTTGAAGGCCGACCTCAAGCGGGCCGAGGTGAACGGGAAAGCCCCGGCCGCGTCGGACGACGGCGACGGGGTGTCCGACGACGTGTTGGCGTCGATGCGGGCGGCGCTCTTCGGCGGGGAACCCTCGGCGGAGGAAGCCAAGCCTCGGTCGGGGAGCAAGGCTTGAGCGGCCGGGTCGTGTCTCGACAATCGAACCGTCGGCTGCGTTACCTGATGGCGATCCGGCCGCGGACGCCCGACGAGCTGCACCGTCTGATCGAACGCGGGTTCGGGCTGCGTGTGCCGCGGACCGTTTGGGGGGCGGGCTCGACGCCGCCGTTCGACTACCTGTGTCACGCGTTTTTCCACGGCGGGGACTGCGTGGTCTGGGCCAACCGCGGCGGGGGCAAGACGATGCTGGGCGCGGTGGCGACGCTTTTGGATTTGTTGTTCAAGCCCGGCGTGCAGGTACGGATCCTCGGCGGGTCGCTGGAGCAGTCGTCGAAGATGTACGAGCACCTCACGGCGTTGCTCGACCGACCGCTGCTCAGCGGCCCCCGGAAGTCGAACACCCTCCGGGATCGGGGCGGGGTGTTGGCGGTGCCGGCGACGGCGCGGCGGGTGCTCTTGGCCAACGGCAGCCGGGCCGAGGTGCTGGCGGGTTCACAGCGGTCGGTGCGTGGGGTGCGGGTGCACAAGCTGCGGTGCGACGAGGTCGAGGAGTTCGACCCGGCGGTGTGGGAGGCGGCGCAGCTGGTGACGCGGTCGGGCCGGTGCGGCGAGCGGTGGGTGCGCGGCGGGGTGGAAGGGTTATCGACGATGCACAAGCCGTTCGGGTTGATGTCGCGGTTGGTGGACGCCGAGGCGACAACCGGAGGTGCTGAACTTTCGGGGGCGGGGTTGAAACTTCCGGGGGTGTTTCGGTGGAACGCGATGGACGTGGCGGGGCGTTGCCCGGAGGAGTTGGCTTGCGAGGGGTGCGTGTTGTGGGACGACTGCGGTGGTCGGGCGAAGTCGGTGCCGGCGGGGGCGGGGTTTGTGCCGATCGAGGACCTGATCGCGCAGCGGCGGCGGACGTCGGACCGGACGTGGTCGGCCGAGATGATGTGCGAACGCCCGGCCGTGGCGTCGAGCGTCTACCCCGACTTCGATCCCACCCCCGGCCCCGACAGTCCGCACGTCACCCCCGACATCGCGTTCGACGGTCCGCGGTGGGTCGGCGGCATGGACTTCGGCCTGCGTTCGCCGCACGTCATGCTCTGGGCCGTCGCCGCCCCGCCCGCCTCGACCGACGCCGACCCGCGTGACACACCGGTACACGTCGTCGACGAGTACGTCGTCGCGGGCCTC
>JBCBSA010000068.1:0-10280 GCA_039819425.1 Planctomycetota bacterium | reverse complement strand
ACATCCCGGCGGAGATTCCGCGGATGACCTACGCCGAGGCGGTCAACGACTACGGCAGCGACCGGCCCGACCTGCGTTTCGGGATGAAGCTCATCGACGTGTCGGACCTCGCCACACAGACCGACTTCAAGGTGTTCAGCGGGGCCGTCGAGAAAGGCGGCATCGTCAAGGCGATCCGCGTGCCCGGCGGCGCCAAGATGACCCGCAAGGAAACCGACGCGCTCGCCGAGTGGGTCAAGCAGTTCGGCGCGGGGGGATTGCCGATCACCAAAGTCGAAGGCGGGACCATCGCCACGGGGGTCGCCAAGTTCCTCATGCCGATCGCCGAGCCGCTGATCGAACGCATGGGGGCCGAGGACGGCGACCTGATCTGCTTCGGCGTGGACGCCAAGCCCGCGACGGTCCACCGCGTGCTCGGCGAGCTGCGGGTGAAACTCGCCCACGACCTGGAGATGATCGACCCCAAGCAGGCCGAGTGGCTGTGGGTCGTCGACTTCCCGATGGTCGAGTGGTCCGAAGATAAGAAGCGCTGGGACAGCCTCCACCACCCGTTCACTGCCCCCAACGACGAAGACCTCGAAAAACTCGACTCGGACGACCACGACACCATCGCATCGATCAAATCCAAGGCCTACGACCTCGTACTCAACGGCAGCGAGATGGGCGGCGGCTCGATCCGTATCCATCGGCCGGATGTGCAGTCCAAAGTCTTCAAACTCCTGGGCATCTCCCCGGAAGAAGCCGAGGCGAAGTTCGGCTTCCTGCTGGACGCGCTGAAGTTCGGCGCCCCGCCCCACGGCGGCCTCGCCTTCGGCCTCGACCGCACCGTCATGCAGCTCGTGGGCACGTCCAACATCCGCGACGTCATCGCCTTCCCCAAGACCCAGAACGGCGCCGACCTCATGACCGACGCCCCCTCGCCCGTCGACGACGACCAGCTCAAAGAGCTGAATTTGCGGGTGCAGCTGCCGGTCAAGTCGCCGCCGGGCTAAGGTTCAATTCCTCTCTGCTCTCGGTCGCTTCACGGACGAAGGGTGGCCATTCTCATGTGCGGTATCGCCGGCATCGTGCGCTTCGACGACCGACCGATCGACCCCGGTCGGCTCGACGCGATGGCGGCGCACCTCAAGCACCGCGGGCCCGACGGCGACGGCCGCAGCGACCACGGCCGGTGCCGCTTCGTCCACAGCCGGCTGTCGATCATCGACCTCATGTCGGGCCAGCAGCCGATGCACCTGGCGCCCGAGGTCGACGCCGCCACCGATTCCCGCTCCCGCAACGCGGCGCAACGCGGCTCGTCCGGCGGGCTGCACCTGGTCTTCAACGGCGAGATCTACAACCACGTCGAGCTCCGCCGCAAGCTCGAGAAGCGCGGACACCGCTTCGCCTCCGACCACTCCGACACCGAGGTGCTGCTCTTCGGCTACCGGCAGTGGGGCGAGAACCTGCCCAAGCACCTCCACGGCATGTTCGCCTTCGCCATCTGGGACTCGACCGACCGCCGGCTGTTCCTCTGCCGCGACCGGGCCGGCAAAAAACCGCTGTTCATCCGCTACGGAAGCGACCACCAAGAACTGACGTTCGCCAGCCTCGTCGGCACCGTCGTCGCCGGGATGCCCGCAGACGAGCAGCCGACGGCGAACCGGTCGGCGCTGCTGAACTACCTTCGTCTGGGCTACACGTTCGGGCCGTCGCTGGTGGACGGGATCAACGAGCTGCCGGCGGCGCACTTCATGCGGATCGAGGGTGACGGCGAGGTGGCGGTGAGGCGGTACTGGCGGCCGCCGCCGATCTCCAAGCACTCGACGGCGCTGGGCGCGGTGGACGCGCTCGACGAGGTGCTGACCGAGGCGGTGGACAAGCGGCTGGAGGCGGACGTGCCGCTGGGGTGCTTCGTCTCGGGCGGGATCGACTCGTCGACGGTCGCGGCGATCGCCCAGCGGCGGCTGGAGGCCCGCGGCGGCGGTCGGCTGCGGACGTTCAGCGTGGCGATGCCCGAGGTGTATTACGACGAGACGCCGCACGCCCGGGCCGTCGCCGACCACGTCGGCAGCGAACACACGGTGCTCCGCTGCGAGATCGGCGACGCGGTGGACGACCTGCGGCGGATGATGGCCGTGGCCGGCGAGCCCACGGCCGACAGCTCGCTGCTGCCGACGCACTGGCTGTGCAAGACCGCCCGGCCGTTCTGCAAGGCCGCGCTGTCCGGCGACGGGGGCGACGAACTCTTCGGCGGGTACGACCGCTACCGCGCGATGCGGCTGATGACCCGGCACCGCTGGTGGCTGGCCAACACCCCGGCCGGGCTGCTCGGCGGGCCCGAACGCAGCCGACGCGGACGCTTCCGCCGCCTGGTCGCCGCGGCGAAGGCGGGGCCCCGGCCCGACCAGCAGTACCGGTCGATGATCCACCTGTTCACCGACGACGCGATCGCCGAGCTGGCCCCGGGCCTGCGGCCCCTCCTGGCTGGAGCGACGGACAACGTCTCCCCGGGCGGCCTGCCCCGGTGGGAGCCCTGGGGCGACTGGACCCACGCCGCGATGCGGTGGGACTTCCAGCACTACCTGCCGTTCGAGCTCTTGCGGAAGGTGGACCGGGCGTCGATGGCCGTGGCGCTGGAGGTGCGCTGCCCGATGCTCGACACGCAGGTCTGCGACCTGGCCGGTCACCTGCCGACCTCGGTGCTGATGCCGGGGGGCCGGCCCAAGGCGCTGCTGCGACAGCTCGGGGCCCGGTACCTGCCTACACCGATCGTCAATCGGCCCAAGCGCGGCTTCGCCGTACCGATGGGGCCGTGGCTGCGTGGCCGACTGCGTGACCCGCTCCACGCCCGGCTGACCGACGGCCGACTCGAATCGCTGGGCATCACCCCCGCGGTCACGCAACGGCTGTTTGACGAACACGTCGAGGACCGGGCCGACCACACGCACCGGCTGTTCGGTCTGATGCAGCTGTCGCTGTGGGTCGATTGGCTGCACACCGCGCCGCGGCCGGCCCCGCCGGTGGGGATCGACGGGTGATCATTCCGGGGGATGACCATTCCGGGGGCGGCGTCTATGCTTGGCGTGCCTGTGACCGGCGGGAACCCGGGGGGCGTCCGGGGGGCGTCCGGGGGACCGCCCTGACCGTCAGATCCATCCGAGAGTCATCCTTCATGAAAAACGCGACCCCAGTCCTTCAACGCCTCTGCCCGACCCTCGCCGCCGCGGCCCTGTGCTTCGTGTGGAGCGTCGCGGTCGTCGCCGACACGGTCACCGTCGGCAGCTACAACGTCCGCAACTTCTTCGACGTCTTCGACGACCCGTACACCGGCGACGAAGGGGTGCGGGTCAAGTCGCGTGAAGACGTGATGACGCTGGCCCGGGCGATCAAGGCGCTCGACGCCGACGTGGTCGTGTTCCAGGAGTTGGAGAACGAGCACCTGCTGCGGGCGATCGTCGACGAGTTCCTGCCGAGCATGGGCTACCGCTACGTCGGGGCCCAGCGGACCAATTCCGGGCGGGGCATCAACCTGGGGGTGATCAGCCGGCTGCCGATCGTGGAGATGCGCAGCTACCGGTTCCAGACGCTGACCCACCCCGACGCCCCGGGCCGGGAGTGGCGGTTCGCCCGGGACCTGATGCGGGTCACGCTCGACGCCGACGGCGACGCGGGCGACGAAACCTTTGACGTGTTCAACGTCCACCTCAAGAGCAACCGCGACGGCCCGGACGACCCGAACTCGAGGCTTTTTCGCACGGCCGAGGCGATGCGTGTCGCCGAGATCGTCGCCGCCGAGGTCGAGGCCGACCCCGGGTTCCTCGCCGTCGTCGCCGGCGACTTCAATTCCAACTACGAGACCCGCCCGGAGCAGCCCCGCCCCTGGCCGGCGATGGAGCACCTGCTGACCCAACGCGTGCGCTACGCCGGCGGTCGCCGCGTGCCGCTCTTCACCGACGTCCACGCCCACCTCTCCGACGACGACCGCGTCACCATCCCCGGCGACGGCCGGTTCCCCCCCGCCACCTTCGACTATATCCTCGCCACCCCCGCGATGGCCCGGCGGTATGTGAAAGACTCGGCCCGGATCATCGATAGCCCCCGCCTCACCGCCGCGTCGGACCACTACCCGCTCAGCGCCGCTTTCCGGCTGGACTAAGCCGGCGGTCCAAACGGTTCTATAGTCCGCCATGCCGAACCTACGCATACACGCCGGGGCCGTCGCTCTCGTCGCCCTGATGCTGACCGGCTGCAATCTCGAACAGATGATGGTTGATGCGTTCACCGGCGCGCCCAACGGCGGACGCGATGCCGTCGACCCCGACCGCGGCGGCCCGTCGATCTTCGACGGCCTGGGCACGGTCGATACGCCCGGCCCGCCGCCGGTCACCCTCGCCTACTGGATCATGGAGCCCGGCCCGACACACATCGCGGTCGTCCCCGGCGAAGAGCAAGAGCAGGACACACCCGACGACGAGGATGCCCCCGCGACTCCCGCCGTCGGCCCCGTGGGCTGGCGCACCGCCGAGAGCAAGCCCGGTAAAGACGGCGGGTTCGTCCGCACCTGGCGGGCCCCGTCCGACACCTTACCTGACGACCCGGCCCCCGCCGCCGCCACGGTCGTCGTGATCCGCGGCTGGGGCGCCGACGTCCGCGGGGACGGCTACCTCTGGCACCTCAGCGCCGCCCTCGCCGACGCCGGCTGCCGCGTCGTCAGCGTCGACCTCCGCGGCCACGGCGACAGCACCGGCGACATCGTGACCTCCGGCTTCCGCGAAGTCGAAGACCTCGCCGCCCTCCTCGACCACCTCGACCGCCGGGGCCTGCTCGACGGCCCCGTCGGCGTCCTGGGCCACTCCTACGGCGGCGGCATCGCCGTCCAGTTCGCCGCCCACGACCCCCGCGTCCGCCGCGTCCTGGCCCTGTCCCCCCTCGTCGATATCCGGCCCGCCATGCTGCCCGGCGTCCGCGCCTTCGCCCGATCCCAGCGCCCCCTGTCGTATTTCTTCTACCTCCAGTTCGTACTCACCCCCGAGAAGATCGAACGCGTTCAGGCCCAGATGGAACAACGCACCGGGGCCGACCTCTCCCGCAACAACGCCCTGGCCCGCGTCGAGGAAATCGACGTGCCGATCCTGATCCTGCAGAGCGACCCCGACATCGCGACCCCGCTCGCGGGTGCCGAGAAGCTCCGCGACGCCAACCCCGATCGGGTTGAGTTAATCGTGTACCCCGACGGGGGGCACTCCTCGTATCTCCGCAAGCGGTGGCCCCAAGTCGAGCCCACCCTCCGGACCTGGGCGGCGGGCCTGGTGGCCATGTCCGATGCGACCCACACCACGGCTTTATCCAAACAAGGGAATTGAGACGTACCCCATCCCACCTTTAGCGGGTGCGGCGAAGCCCTCCTCGCCGGCAGGCCGCGGGACGCTTCGCGTCACCCGCTAAACAATCAGTCGAGGTGATAAAAATTCAGGGGGCGTCCGTCGGGGACGGCTCGGGCACGACGCGGCCGCGCCACCAGTGAGACCAGACGTCGGCGGGGGTGATGGACTCGAGTTCGCGGCGGGCGGCGGCGACGGGCTCGAACTCGGCGACCGGCGGGGCCGCGAGGAGGTCGACGGCGGTGTTCTCGTCGATCTTGGACAGGGCCAGCGAGCCGTCGCCGGAGACCGAGACGATCCAGCGGCCGGTCGAGAGCTGCCGATAGATCGCCTGGCCGTGGCGGAGGGTGGGGTCGGTCCAGTCGAGGTCCAGGAGGTCCGAGTCGATCGCGCCGGCGTCGTCGGGGGCGGACCTGGAGTCGAAGACGCGGCGGATGAGCAGACGCTGGTCCTTGACGACGAAGTCGACGTAGAGCGGGTGGCGGGGGTCGGCGGCGACGGGGTGCGATTCGAGCCGGCCGTCGGCGGTGCGGACGTTGACGCAGACGGTTCCGGCGTCGGTATCGACGAGCAGCTCGGTGACGGCGGTGCGGGTGACGGCGCGGTTGTAATGGTCGACGAGCCGGGCGTGGTCGTCCTGGAGCTCAACGAGGCGGTCGTGGTAGACGTCGGCGGCGACGCCGCTGCGCAGGAGCTGATAGCCCAGCAGTCCGGCGGCGGCGACCAGGACCAGGCTGGCCACGGCGGTCAGGCGGTTGAGGAATCGCATCACCCCGGTTTATCGGCGACCCGGCGAGCCGGGCATGACGTGAGGATACGCCGCGGGGCGTCGCTAGCGGGCGCTGAGCTCGGCCCGGCCGACGGTGTCGAGGAAATCGCGGTACAGGCCGTTGTTACCGGCGAACCAATAGGCCACGGCGAAGCCGTCCTGCACGCCGGTGAGGATCGTGGCGCGGACGCCGCGGTTGCGGGGCGACGTGGCGTGGAGGCGGTGCCAGTCGGTCCCGGCCAGTTCCATGGTGCGTTCGCTCTCGCGGAGGGTCAGGTGGTCGAGTTGGCCCGTCCGTCGGGCGGTTTCGGTGAGGATGTCCTGCATCCGGGCGCGGAAGGCGGCGTACTGCGGGTCCTCGACGTCGAGGGCGGCCGGGCCCCCGGCGATGCCGATGAGCGCCGAATGGTCGTCGTCGCTGATCCGCTTGATGAGGTCGCAGGCCTGGGCGATCGCCTGGTCACTGGGGACCACGTGGTCGGGCCAGTCCACGGCCCAGCCGTCGACCCGGGCCGTGGCGTCGGGCGGCGGCAGGCTGTCGTCGATGAACAGCATCGTCTGGCCCCGCGCGGGCGGCTCGGGCTCGACGAGTTGCGGCTCGGGGGCCACGGGTTCGAGGCCCGCGGTGGGCGCCGGCTCCGGAGCCCGCTCGGGCGTCTCGACCGGAGCGAGCGGCGTGGCGGCCGCCCCGGCGTCGGGTGACGGGGCGGCCTGGGCCACGCTGTCGTTCGGCCCGGAAGCGGGGCCGGCGTCGTCGAGCGTCGGCTGGATCACGCCGACCCACGCCCCGTACCCCACCCCGCCGATGACCGCCAGGACGATCAGCGCGAGCACCGGCTTGGGCAGCAGTTTTGACCCCTCGTGCCGGCCCAGCACCGGACGGGTCCCGCCGCTGCCGTCGGCCGATCGCGACATCGCCTGGATCGCCAGCGTCTTGCCCGAGTAGATCTCGGCCTTCCGCCGCTTGTATTCGTCGTTGGAGATCGCGCCCGAGTGCTTGAGTTCGTTGAGCTCGCGCAGCTCCCGCATCTGCGTCTGGCTGTTCCCCGCCCCGCCCCCGGAAGCACCCCCGGAAGCACCCCCGGAAGCGCCCCCGGAAAGGCCTCCACCCCGGGAAGAAACGGCACCGGCACCGGCCGCCGACCCGCCCCGCATCGAGCCGCCCGAACCGCTCGGGTTGAGGGCGTAGCCCGAGCCGGTGCTCGAGCTGTCGAGCTGGACCGCCGAGCCGCCGAGCGTCGAGCCGAACCCCGTCGCGTCGAGCAGCGGGTCCGCCGGGTCGAGCTCGAGGTGGGTCATATCGATCAGGTCGCCCTTGGCTTTCGACAGGTTGAACTTATCGACCTTGAGCACCGTGTCGCACTTGGCGCACTTCATCGTGCCCCCCAGCCGGCTCTCGGGGACGCGGATGGTCTTCTTGCACGAGCCACAGCCGATCAGCAATTCCCGCAGCCGGCGGGCCCGCGGGGCGTCGTCCTGGGGAGCGTCGAGGGCCGAGAGATCGGCCAGGGCCTGGCTCTCGCCGACCGCCGGAACGCGTAGCGCTGCCTGGCAACCCGGACACCGCACGCGTTTGCCGGCGTACTCGTCGGGCACCTTGATCTTGCGGCCGCAGCCGTCGCAGTGAAACGTTGGCATCGTGAACCTACCCCGAGAACGGCGAAACACCGCTTGAACCGACGGCTAACCTCCGGGGCCGCTCGTACAGCCCCGCCCCAACACAGAGTCTTCCCCAAGACCGTGTGCATCGTACATAAATCCAACGACGACTTGGGTCAAGCGTTATTTACGGTTTAGTGTCGTGTTTCCCCATCCTTGGGAGAACGGGGGTCTTGTTGCCCCGCGGCCGGGCTCGGCGTGAGCCCGGCCGATCGAGGCCTCGATGCGGGCGACAGGAGTCGAACCTGCACGGGTGTTACCCCACCAGAACCTAAATCTGGCGCGTCTGCCAATTCCGCCACGCCCGCGGCTTGCGGTCAGTGTAACCGCGGGCCGCGGCCGGAGGCGTGGTTGAGGTGATGATTGCCGAGCCGCCGGTCAGTTCAGACGGGTCTGGTACGACCGCAGGGCCGCGGCGAGGGACGCGGCGGCCTGGCCGACCGGGCCGTCGCCTTGCATCGCGTCGGCGACGTTGATGCCGTCGTTGATGACGCCGTCGGCCCGCTCGACGAGGGCGGCGGCGGTCTGGTTGAGTTGGGTCGAGGCGTCCGTCATCGCGCGGGCCGCGGCCGAGCCGCGGACGGCCGGGCTGGCGGCGAGGGCGGCGAGGGTCTGGGCGTGGTCCCGGGCGTAGCCGGCGTGGCGGGTGAGGACGTGGGCGAGCTCGGTCTGGGCGGCGACCCGCTCGAGTTCGAGCGCCTGACGGTCGCCGGAGGCGGACTTGCTCCCGGCGGACCGGGCCTGCTCGACGGCGGTCTCGGCGGAGAGCGCCGCGTCCTCGAGGCGGTCTCGGACCTCGGCGCCGTAGAGGCTGGACAACGCCTCGAACTGCTCCTGAACCGTGGCGAGTTCGAGCTGCTTGGCGCTGCCGGCGGTGCTGACGTCGCGGGCCGCGGCGTCGCCTTCGTCGCGGACCCGGGTGCGCAGGTCGGCGACCTGCTGGGCGATCGCGTCCCATTCGGCCAGCTCGGCGCGGCGAGCGGCGATCTCGTCGGCCAGGCGGTCGGCCGCGATCTGTTGGTCCTGGGCCGCGCGGCGGGCGGCCTGCGCTTCGAGTTGGGCCTGATAGGTCTGGGTGTAGGCTTCCTGCTTGGCTTCGCCGGAGTCGGCGACGAAGGCGCGTTGCTCGGCCTGCTGGGCGCGGCTGAGGTGGTCGGCGGCCTGGGCGTTGAGGCGTTCGGCTTCGAGGATGGCCGACTCGCGCTGGGCCGACAGCTCGGCGAGCGTGGCGGTCACCGCGGCTTTGTTCTGCTGGATCATGGCGTCGCCCTCTTCGAGCGCCGACAGCACCGCGCCGCCGTCGTCGCTTCGGGCCACGATCAACGCGTTGATCCGGCCGACCGCGGCGACGTGGTTCGACAACGCGGTGGCTCGGCCGGTGACCCGGGCGAAGGCGTCCACCGCGTCCCGCGTGGTCGCGCGGGCTTGGGATGTCTTGACCCCCGCGAGCAGCCGATGGGCCCCGGCCTGCGCGACCGGGTCGCCCTGGGCGGCCACGGCCTGCAGCCGCTCTTCGGCGGCCGCGAGGGTCTGGAGCCGGTATTCGGCGTAGGAGCCCTCGGCGTCGCCGGGGGCGAAGCCCTGCTCGGCCTGTTCGAGCAGCTTCACCGCCTCGTCGAGGGCGTCGCGGGACTTGGCGATCTGCGCCGCTTCGTCGTCGCAGCCCACGAAGAAACAGGCCGAGAGGCAAACCGAACCGGCGAGCAGGGGGCGGGCGAATCGGGTCACACAGAAGCCTTTCGCTGGCGAGGGGTCGAGAAACCGGTAGGCGTGATTCACCGAGCCTACGTGGGGGTGCAGCATAACCCGGCGGGTGCGCGTCCGAAAGCTCAGTGGGTACGGGTGTCCGGTATCTCGCGGGGCTGGGGCAGGTCGATCTGGGCTTAGGGGCGGGGGAGCATAGGGCCGAGGGTTATTCGGAACCGCCGTCGAGGCCGGGGTAGCGGATGCCGTAGTCGAGCTCTTCGGGGTAGAGGCTGGCGATCCACTCGGCGTAGCGGCGGAACTCGGCGTCGTCGCTGGAGCGGAACGCGGGCCGCCAGCCATCGACGTCGGGGGCGGGGAAGCGGGCGTCTTCACGGGGCAGGCCCCACTGCAACAGCAGCGACTGCTCGGGGTCGGCCCGGTTGATCATCGGGTCGCCGCCGTTGGAGAACCGGGTGAGCAGGTAGAAGTTGGTCAGGGCCTCGGCTTCGAGGCGGGGCCGACGGTTGAAGAGGGTGAGCCCGGGCACGGCCCCCTGGCCGAAGGTCGGGGCGAAGTAGCGGGCGACGTAGTCGGGGTTGACGCTGCGTCGGAAGCGGTCGAGCGGGGCGGGGGTGGGGCTGATGTCGACCCGGTCGTAGAGGTCGCGGGCCTGGACCTGGAAGAACAGCTCGAGCTGTTCGCGGCCGTTCTGACGCTTGAAGGCGGCGCGGTCGCGTCGGCCGGCGGGGACCAAGGCGTGGTCGCTGTAGCGCTCGAGGAACATGTCGAGCGTCCGGCTGGAG
>JBCBSA010000067.1:0-10338 GCA_039819425.1 Planctomycetota bacterium | reverse complement strand
CGGCGATCGATGACCTCGCGCTCGGCGAACGGATGCACATCAAGGTCAACGGCCGGCCGATCTTCCTGAAGGGTGCCAACTGGATCCCCGACGACTGCTTCCCCGCCCGCGCCGAAGAGCCGGGCCGGCCGTTGACCTTGATGTGCATCCGTTCGCCGAGCGCGAGGTCATCGATCGCCGACCCGTCGCCGGCGGTGGCATCAGGTGTCGAGTCGATCGCCACGGTGCGCAGGCCGATGCGCTGCTCGGCCTCGTCGAGAACCAGCCCCTCGGCGTCGACGAGCCGGGTGGTCAGCGTGTAGAGCGGCTGCTCGCCGTGGCCGGCCGGCCACCACAACGCGGGCCGGTCCACGGTCAGCCGGGCGGACGCCTGCCCGGCTTCACCGGCTTGCGTGGCGGAGGCGACCACTCGGCCGGCGGGGTCGGATAACTCGAATTTGACCTCGGTCTCCGCGTCACCGACCACCGCGGCGCGGACGGCCAACTCGGCCCCCGACGCCTCGGCCGACTCGACCTGCGGGACCACGTCGCCCAGCCGGGCCTCGTCCCAGGCCTCAAGGCGGATGCCACGCCACACCCCGACCGTGGTGAGGGCCGGTCCCCAGTCCCAGCCGAAGTTGCACGCCATCTTGCGGAGCATGTTGTGGGGCCGGCCGTCGTTGCTGCCCCCACCGCCGTAGGGCAGGGCGCCGTAGCGAGCTTCCTCCCGCTCGGCGGCGGTGAGGGGCGCGGAGAACTCGATCACCAACTCGTTTTCGCCCGCCCGCAACGCCTCGGCGATCTTGAACCGGTACCGGCGGTGCATGTTGGCCGTCTGCCCGATCGCCAGCCCGTTGAGCGTGAGGGCGGCGACGGTGTCGAGCCCTTCGCAGCAGAGCTCGACGTGGCGGCGAGTGGTCAGGTCTTCGTCGGCCGAGAACCGGCACGTGTACCGCCAATCGCACCGACCGATCCACTCGAGGGTGGGCTCGACGTTGTAGCCGTAGGGCGACTCGATCAGCCCCGCCGCGAGCAAATCGGTGTGCACACAGCCCGGCACGGTCGCGGGGATTTCGCCCGACAGGCGGGCCGCCAACTCGGCGGGGACGTCGGCGGCGATCGGCCCGGGGGCCACGGTCCACGATTGCTGAGACAAGTCGAACCGGACGTAGGGTTTGGCGGTCAAGGCGGTGCTGGGCATCGAGGGGCTTTCACAAGTGATTGTTGTACGCGGCGGGGTAGGTTAGCGGATTCACCGTGAGACGAATCCGATGGGGCCACGCTCGGCCTGATGCCACGGCAGCCGATCGCGGCAAACGCTACGTTACGGAGCCATGGACGCCGCCCCCCCCGCCGTTGCCGACCCCGTGACCGTGGCCAAGTTCGGCGGCTCGTCGCTCGCCTCGGCCGACCAGATCCGCAAGGCCCGGGCCATCGTCGAGGCCGACCCCCGCCGACGGTTCGTCGTGCCCTCGGCCCCCGGCAAGCGGACGCCCGGCGACCGCAAGGTGACCGACCTGCTGTACTTCTGCCACGAAGCGGCGGGCCAGGGCGTGGCGTTCGACGAGGCGTTCGCGATCGTCGACGACCGGTTCCGCGGCATCACCGATGAGCTCGGCGTGGACTTAGACCTGGACACGCTGCTGGGCGAGGTCAAGGCCGGCATCGCCCAGCACGCCGCCGCGGGCCGCGGCCCCGACTTCGCCGCCAGCCGCGGTGAGTATCTCAACGGCCGGGTGATGGCCGCACTCTTGGGCTGGCCGTTTTACGACCCCGCCGAGGGCATCGTCTTCACCGCCGCGGGCCGGTTCGATCCGAAAGCGACTTACGCGCCGCTCGGCGAGGCGTTGCGCGCACTCGGCCGGGCCGTCGTGCCGGGGTTCTACGGCCGGACGCCCGACGGCTACGTCAAGACTTTCAGCCGCGGCGGCTCGGACGTCACCGGCGCGGTCGTCGCCCGCGCCATCGGCGCCGCCGTTTACGAGAACTGGACCGACGTGTCGGGCCTGCTGATGACCGACCCCCGCGTCGTCGACAGCCCCGAGACGATCGAGTCGCTGACCTACCGCGAGCTCCGCGAGCTGTCGTACATGGGGGCCACGGTCCTCCACCCCGAGGCCGTCTTCCCCGTCCGCGAGGCCGGCATTCCTGTCAACATCCGCAACACCAACGCCCCCGACGACCCCGGCACCCGCATCGTCGCCACCGAAGACGCCGCGCCCAGCCGACGCCCCGTCACCGGTATCGCCGGCCGCAAAGACTTCACCGTCATCCACCTCGAAAAAGCCCTGATGAACGAGGTCATCGGCTACGGCGAGCAGGTCCTGGGCATCCTCCGAAGGCAAGGCGTCAGCTTCGAACACATGCCCTCGGGCATCGACACCCTCTCGATCGTCGTCTCCGACGAAGAGCTCGACGGCAAAATCGACCTCCTGGTCGAACAGCTCAACCGCGACATCCAGCCCGACGCGATCGAGGTCGACCCCGACCTCGCGCTCATCGCCACGGTCGGCCGGGGCATGAAGACCCAGCCCGGCCGGGCCGCGCGCCTGTTCACCGCGCTGGCCGACGCCGGCGTCAACATCCGCATGATCGACCAGGGCAGCAGCGAATTGAACATCATCGTCGGCGTCAACGTCAACGACTTCGACACGGCGCTGCGGGCGATCTACGCGGCGTTTATGGATGGACCCGGCGTACACTGAAACCGATGAATAAGCCCCTCGACACCCTGATGGAACACGCGAGTCAGCGGCTGGTCGACATGGACTACCTCGGCAGCGAAGCCCTCTGCCTTGAGGGTCTGGCCATGGCCCGCGATGCGGAAGACTGGAACGCCTATGCCCGGGTGCTGCTGCCGCTTCAGGAGTGCCGGCGGCAGCGGCGGATGATCGCGGCGGACACGGCCGTGACCCTCGGGACCAATGCCTGCTGGCGTGACCCGCGCGACGGATGCGTCGCGGTGACCCGGCCGCTCGGACGCGACGACGCCCTGCGGATCATGCGTGACGCGGCGAATCACCAACGGCACGTCGAGGTGCTCTGGTGCGACAACGAGCCCGACGCGGCGACCTGGACCGTCCGCACCGCCGCCGGCCCAGCAATAACCTGCAAAGTTGATGCGCCGCACCGCGACCTGATCAACCAACGCATCGCGCCCGACGAACACGAAGGCGGCCACGCCGCGGCCCACTGGTTCGTCGCCGCCTCCGAAGCCCTGGGCGACGCGGCCCTCGACGCCGTCACCGCCCCGCTCGGCGAGCGGGCAAGGGTCGAACAGCTCGAAGCGATGGTCGCGGCGGTGGGCGACCACGAGATCCTGCATCAACGCCTGGCCGACGCCGCCCGCGCCCTGGTCCCGCAGCCCTCGGCATGAGTCCGTCACCCCTCTCCCGTCGACGACGACGCATCGCCGGGCTCGTGCTCGCGGCGCTGGTGGTGGTGTTCGCTGCGGTCGTGGTCCGGGCCGTGGTGTTGGCGCGTGCGACGCCGGACTACTGGGAGGACTACCAGGCTTTCGTCGGAGAGACCCCCGAGCCCGAGCTCGAAGCCATCGCCCGCTCGGTCGAGAGCCGGCTCCCCGGCGAGTGGACCTTCCCCATCGGCGAAGGCGACGGCGTCCGCACCCTCCGCGTCCACTTCGACGAAGTGAACGCCTGGCTCGCCCTACGCCTCGACGACTACCTGGCGAACCAGGGCCACGCCCTGCCCGAGCAGATCGGCGGGGTCATGCTGACGCAGCGCGACGGCCAGCCGGTCATCGCCTTCGACTACGTCTCGGAGACCTGGGGCCCGCGGGTCGCCAGCGTATTCCTCAAGTTTGGCGAGTCCGAAGACGACAGCCGATTCGCCGCCGGCATCGACTCGGCGAAAGCCGGGCGACAGCCGCTCCACCTCCGGGCCCTGACCGGCCTGCTCAACGAGCACCTCGGGCTCGAAGACGCCGAGCAGCAGGACGTCCTCCGGCGCCTCGGCCGACGCGAGCTCATCGAAGTGCCCCGCCTGCGCGTCGACGACCGACGCTCGGCCGACGTGCTGGGCGTCGACGTCCAGCCCCAGTGGATCGACGTCACGGTCCAGGTCGCGTTCGACGACGACTAACGCCCACTCATCCCACGCCTAAACTCAGGCATGCCCAACGTCACCGCCCCCACACGTATCGTCGTCGGCGTCACCGGTGCCAGCGGAGCCGCCTACGCCGCCCGCCTCGTCCAACTCCTGGTCACCCACGACGTCCACACCCACCTCGTCGTCTCTCCCCTCGGCCAACGCCTCTTGCAAGACGAACTGGGCATGGAAGGCGTCGACCTCGCCGTCCTCTCCGGCGGCGAGCCCGGCGACGCGCCGCCCGCCCACCTCACGTACCACCACCACAAGGACGTCGGTGCCACCATCGCCTCGGGCAGCTTCCGCCACGACGGCATGATCGTCTGCCCCTGCTCGTCGAACACCCTCGGCGCGATCGCCACCGGCTCGGCCCAGAACCTCATCCACCGCGCCGCACACGTCACCCTCAAGGAACGCCGCAAGCTCGTGCTCGTCCACCGCGAGATGCCGCTGTCGCTGGTCGACATCCGCAACATGGAGAGCGTCACCACGGCGGGCGCGGTCGTCGCCCCGGCGAACCCGGGGTTCTACATGTTGCCGAGCACAATCGCCGAATTGATCGATTTCGTTGTCGGCCGGTGCCTGGACCTCGTGAACGTCGAGCACGACCTGAACGTGCGCTGGGCCGGCCGTATCGAGAAGCGGCTCACTGCGAAGGCGTCTTCCTAAACCCGATGGTCGATGTTCCCGCTGCCACCACCGGGGCCGGATCGAGTGTCGGCCGATTGGCCCGGGACATCAAGCTGTCGCACACGGTTTTTGCGCTGCCGTTCGCGTTGCTGGGGATGGTGTTGGCTGCGGGGTGGGCGGGCCGCGCGGTGACGTGGGCCGAGGCGGGTTTGATCGTGCTGTGCATGTTGCTGGCGCGGACGTTCGCGATGTGCGTGAACCGTCTGGCCGACGCGGAGATCGACGCCCGCAACCCGCGCACGGCCGGGCGGGCCGTGGCGAGCGGGGCCGTGTCGCGGCGCTTCGCGGCCGGCACGATCTTGGCGACCGGGATCGGTTTCGTCGCCGCCACGTCGGGGTTCTGGGTCTTGCGGGGGAACGCCTGGCCGGCGGCGTTGGCGTTGCCCGTGTTGGCGGTGCTGGCGGGCTACAGCTTCACCAAGCGGTTCACTTGGTTGTGTCACGTCGCGCTCGGGCTGGCGTTGGCGTTGTCGCCGGTGGCGGCGGCGCTGGCGATCGAGCCGGGTTACCTCGCGGCGTCGGCGACGGCGTGGCTGATCGCCGCGGCGGTGCTGGGCTGGGTGGCCGGGTTCGACGTGATCTACGCGTTGCAGGACGTCGGCGTCGACCGAGCGCAGGGCCTGTTCTCGATGCCCGCGTCCCTCGGCGAGGAGCCGGCGCTATGGATCAGCCGCGGGCTGCACGCCGCGTCGCTCTCGGCCCTCGTCGCCGCCTCTGTCGTCAGCCCCCAGCTCGGCGTCTTCTTCGCCGCCGCCGTCGCGGCGACGGCGGCGCTGCTCGTCGTCGAACACGCCCTGGTCTGGCGGTCGACGACCAACCACATCCACCTGGCGTTCTTCACGGTGAACGGCGTGATCAGCCTGCTGCTCGGAGCGGCGGGCTTTGTCGATGTGGCCTTCTGAGCGGGCGCGTTCGGCAACGCCTAACCGAGTTCCGCGGCCGGCGGCATCGGTTCGATCGTCCAGCGTCCCCAGGGCCCGGCCGCGTTGATGGCGGTGCGGCGGCGGCGCGGTTCGTCGACGGGGCCGACGACTTCCAGAAACTTTTCGTCGGGCAGCAGCCAAACGATCAAGTCGTGGTCGCCGATCCGATCGCCGAAGCCCACGTGGAGGTTGATGCCGGGGTTGTCGTCGCTCTTGTGGACGTAGCCGGCGACCCGCCCACGAGCCGCGGACGGCCCGGTGTAGGTGACGTTGTAACCCAGGCAGCCGTTCTCGAAAGTCACCGGCTGGACCAGCCAACTCGGCCCCACCCGAACCGCGGGGAACCAGGTCTGGCCGTCGTCCTTCTCGTCCGACCCGCCGATGTATTTGCCTTCGTATCGCCCGGTCCACGGCTCCCACCGGACACGGCACACCCGATCCCGCAAGACACGCGAGACCGTGTCGGCCTCGACGAGGAATCGGCTCCGCAAGTCCTGCAGGCGACCACCGGGACCGAAGAGCCCCGACTGCTGGACAACGAAACCGTTGACGGCGTTTTCGATAACCGCGGACGTCGGCTCGTCCAGGCCGTGGTCCTGAATCGAAGCCCACAGCTCATCGGGATCGGGCAGCTTGTCCGCGGCTCCGTACCGGTTCATCAAGCTCCGGAAATCGTCGGCGGCGGTCTGCGTCATCGGTGGGTCGCTCTCGTGTTCGATGGGTGTACTTCTGAGGGGATTATGCCAACACCTCGGCGGCGTCGGGGTGCGGCTCGCACGAACGGTCGACGGCGGCGGCGATGCGGGTGAGCTGGCCCATCAGCTCGTGCATCACGGCGGGGGTGATCGACTGGGCGCCGTCGGTCATCGCGTGCTCCGGGTCGACGTGGACCTCGATCGCTAAGCCGTCGCAGCCGGCGGCGACGGCGGCCTTGGCCATGGCGGGGACGAGGTGGGCCTTGCCCGTGCCGTGGGACGGATCGATGACGACCGGGAGGTGCGTCTTGGTGTGCAGCTCGGGCACGGCCGAGAGCGACAGGGTGTTGCGGGTGTGGTCCTCGAAGGTGCGGATGCCGCGCTCGCAGAGGATGACGTTGGGGTTGCCCGCGGCGAGGATGTACTCGGCGGCCTGGAGATACTCGTCGAGGGTCATCGCCATGCCGCGCTTCATCAGCACGGGTTTGGGCTGGCTGCCGGCGGCCTCGAGGAGCTTGAAGTTCTGGCTGTTGCGGGTGCCGATCTGGAGGCAGTCGGCGTAGCGAGAGACGAGCTCGACGTCGGTGGGGGTGAGGACTTCGGTGACGACGGGCAGGCCGGTGGCGTCGCGGGCGGCGGCGAGCATCTTGAGGCCGTCTTCCCCATGGCCCTGAAAGGCGTAAGGGTTGGTACGCGGCTTGAACGCGCCGCCGCGCAGAAGGTGGCAGCCCGCGGCCTTGACCGCCTCGGCGGCGGCGAGGATCTCGGCTTCGCCCTCGACGCTGCACGGGCCGGCGATCACAGGGACATGGACGCCGCCGAAGACGACCGCGTTCGGGGACTCGGCCTGGCCGACCGTGATCTGGGTGGTCTGCTTGTGCTCGTGGCGGGCAGCCATCTTGTACGGGGCGAGGACCTTCATGACCCGATCGACGCTGGGGGCGCGTTCGAGCTTGGTGCCGTCCTTCTTGCGGTCGTCGCCGATCACGGCCACGACGGTGAGGTCGGTGCCGACGATCGGGTGGTCCTTGAGCCCCATCTCCCGCACCAATTCACGCACGTGGTCCACCTGGGCTTCGGTGGCGTCGGGTCGCATCACAACGATCATGTCGGGCTCCTGTCGGATCAAAGAGAGTCGGTGAAGTTAACATCGAAAAAGGGCACGGGGCTATGGGAATCGGAAAAACCGGCGGTGCAAGCAATCAACAAAAAACCCGACGCAAGCCGCGTCGGGTCGTGGGCTGTTTCCTTGGGGGGTCGGAGCGAGCGTTAGACGACAGACGCGGCACGGGGCCGGGTAAACCAAAAAGTCGCGTAGCCGTAGCTCGGGGCGAACCGTTCGCTCACAACACAATTATGGCGGAGAATCGCGGCGAGTCAATTTTTTGTCGCGGCTAAACCCCGCCACCCCCGGCTGTCACTCATGAACGTGCCCCCGGAATCAGCCCCGGCATTCACCCCGGACACGCCCCCGGCCGGCAGCCCCGGAAACCCCGACGCCCGGCTGATCCAGCGGGCCCAGCGCGGGTCGCGTGCCGCCCGGGCCGAACTCCTGAGGATGTATCAAGACGTGTGGTACCGCTTCTGCCTACACCAACTCCGCCTCGACGACGCGGCCCGAGACGCGACGCAGGAGATCGCCTTGCGGTTTCTCGATCGGCTGGCCGACTTCCGGGGAGAGAGTCGGCTGCGGACGTGGTCGCTGGGCATTGCGCTGAACGTTTGCCGAGAGTGGCGACGCGAGTCCGGCCGGTCGCCGGACCCGCTGCGTTTGAGGTTGGCAGACGATCCGCCGGCCCCCGACGCGACGGCCGAGCGGAGCGAACGGTTCGGCCGGTTGTCGGACCGGATCGACGCCCTGCCCGACCGCCAGCGCGAGGCAGTGACGCTGCGTTACCTGCACGAACTCTCGGTCGCCGAGACGGCCGAGGCGATGGGCTGCGCGGCGGGCACGGTGAAGGCCACGCTGTCCCAGGCGCTGCGTCGGCTGCGCCGCGAGATGACGGAGGTGACGGTGTGACCCTGCGACGCTCCGACCTCAAGGCGTTGGCCCGGCGTAACGCCCAGAAGCGATACCCCGGTGACCTCGCGGCCGACCTTGCGTTGGCCCGCTCATCCCGAACTTGGCGTCTTGCGGTTCCGTTTGCCGCGGCGGCCGTGCTCGCCCTCGCCGTCGGCGTGACCTGGCCGACGCTGACTGATCCCACACGGTCTCGTGTCGCCATGAATCCCGACTCCACCTTTTCGCCACAAACCGAGACACGAACGCTCACCGTCTCGACCTCGCCTCCCTCGCCGCCCGCCCCCCCGCGGCTGCGCCGGCCCGACCGCCCCGACCTCGCCGCCGGCCTCCGCCCGCCCTCACGCTGGCCCGGCCTCGCCCGATCCCGTCCGTTCGCACCCCCCTCCCCCACACCCCCGGAGACCCCATCGTGACCCACACCCCCAACCCCGCCGACCGCGCCGCCGTCCTGCCCGCCTGGCTCTGCTTGATGCTCGCCGCCCTGCTCGGCGTCGGCGTCGCCCTCATCCCGGCCGCCCCCGTTTCTGCCGACGACCACCGCGACCACGAACACGAGGATGAAGATGACGAGGAGGACTTCGACTTCGAGGAAGAGATGGAAGAAATGGAGTTCTTCCTGGTCGAGGTCGAGCAGTACATCCTGCTGTTAGAGATCGTCGAGAAGTACCACGACATCGTCGCCGACCCCGCCGCGGCCGGTGTCGCGGCGGTGCTCAAGGTCGAGGAATTCACCGAAGACGCCGAAGAGGCGGTGGCCCTGCTTGAGGACGTACTGCAGAACGCCGGCGATCCGGCCGTGGTCCGCGCCATCCGCTTGACGCTGGTCGACCGCTACGGCGACCTGGACCAGCCCGCGAAGGCCCGCGAACAACTTCGTCTGCTGATCATCGGGGAGGGCGAAGCGACGCAGTGACACAGCCGCTCGTCACGGGGCCACATACACCTTTCAGATGGCCCGCGTGATGATCGACTCGTACAGCTCCTGCTTCCCGCTGGTCTGCGCCGGCTCGCCGAGCGACTCGCCGAGGCCCGCGAGGTCGGGCAAGGACAAATCGCCCTTCTCGAACCGCTGGCCGTCGCCGGCGTCGAACGAGGCGTAACGACTCTTACGCAGCTTGCGGTAGTCGGACTTCTCGAGGATCGCCTCGGCGGTCACCGCGGCCCGGGCGAAGGCGTCCATGCCCGCGACGTGGGCGATGAACAGGTCGTCGAGGTCCGTCGAGTTGCGGCGGGTCTTGGCGTCGAAGTTGATCCCGCCCCCGGTCAGCCCGCCGGCCTCCAGCAGCACCAGCATGCACTCGGTCAGCTCGTACGGATCGACGGGGAACTGGTCCGTATCCCAACCGTTCTGGTAGTCGCCGCGGTTGGCGTCGAGGCTGCCCAACAGGTGCCCCCCCCCGGAAGGAGCCTTTGCGGAGGCCGCCACCGCCATCTCGTGCTGCATGTTGTGGCCGGCGAGGGTGGCGTGGTTGAACTCGAGGTTCATCTTGAAGTCGTCGAGCAGGTCGAACTCGCGCAGGAACCCGAGCACGGTCGCGGTGTCGAAGTCGTACTGGTGCTTCGACGGCTCGCAGGGCTTGGGCTCGATGAAGAAGTTCCCCTTGAACCCTTGGGCACGGGCGTAGTCGCGGGCCATGTGGAGGAACCGGGCGAAGTGCTCCTGCTCCCGCCGCATGTCGGTGTTGAGCAGCGACATGTAGCCCTCGCGCCCGCCCCAGAACACGTAGTTCTCGCCGCCCAGCGCGATCGTGGCGTCCAGGGCGTTCTTGAGCTGGGCCCCCGCGTAGGCGACGACGCCGAAGTCGGGGTTGGTCGAGGCCCCGTTCATGTAGCGGGGGTTGCTGAAGAGGTTGGCCGTGCCCCACAGCAGCTTGACCCCGGACGCGGCCTGTTTTTCCTTGGCGTAATCGACCAAGCGGCT
>JBCBSA010000066.1:0-10370 GCA_039819425.1 Planctomycetota bacterium | reverse complement strand
ATCAACTTCGACCCCTTCGGCCACGACCGCGGGCTTGTGCAGATCATCGCCAAGACCGGCAGCGATAGTTATTTGTTCTGCCGGCCGTGGTCGCACGAGTACATCGAGCGCCCGCTTCCCGCCGACACGTTTCGCTGGGTCGGCTACGACGGCTCGGCGGTCTTGGGCTGCCGGGCCAAGGGCCACTACAGCTCGCTCATCGGCGTCGGCCACGAAAAAGTCCGCAAGCACCTCGACCAACACATGGACGACGAGGCGCCGCACGGCATGGTGCTTTGGGGCGTGGGCGACCACGGCGGCGGCCCGTCCAAACGCGACCTGGGAAAGATCAACGCGCTGATCGACGAGGCCGCCGACGACTTCGACATCCGGCACTCCACGCCCGAGGCCTACTTCGAACACGTCCGCACCGGGGGCAAGCGGATCGAAGACTTTGCCCACGATATTCGGCCGTGGGGCACGGGTTGCTACACCACCCAGGTCCAGATCAAGCAGAAATACCGCCGACTCGAAAACACTTACTTACAAACAGAAAAGATGCTCGCTCACGCGGCGCTGCACGGCCGGCTAGACTATCCCAAGACTCAGCTTGACGCCGCTCTCAAGACCCTGCTGTTCGCCCAGTTCCACGACATCCTGCCCGGCACGTCGATCCAACCCGTCGAGGAGGCGTCCCTGGAAAAGATGGGGCATGGCCTCGATGTGCTGGGCACGCTGCGGGCCCGGGCGTATTTTGCGTTAGCCCGTGGGCAACGACCGCCGACCGTCGAGGGCCGTATCCCCGTTCTGGTTTACAACCCGCACCCGTACCCGATCGATGCGGTCGTCGCCTGCGAGTTCCAACTCCACGACCAGAACTGGTCCGGCACGCACACCGATTTCACGGTGTGGCAGGGGCGCAAACAGCTGCCCGCCCAGCTCGAGACCGAGGCGTCGAACCTCAACCTCGACTGGCGGAAAAAGATCGTGTTCCGCGTGACCCTGCCGCCGGCTCAGATGTCGGCGTTCGAGTGTCGCCCCCACGAGTTGGAGCACAAGCCGGCGCTCATGCAGCCGCACGACAAAACGCGACTCACCGTCGGTTCCGCAACCGTTAACCTCAAAACCGGCCTGCTCGACGCGCTGTGGGTGGGCAAGCAGAACGTGTTACGGGGAAGCGCCGCTCGGCCGTTGATCGTCCACGACAACAGCGATGCTTGGGGCATGCTCGTGCGGAGCTTCGGCAAGGTCGCCCGCCGCTTCCGCCCCATGAATGCGAGCGAAGCGGCGCACTTCGCCGGCGTTTGGACCCACACCCCCCGGCTCGCCCCGGTCCGCGTTGTGGAAGACGGGCCCGTCCGCACCGTCGTTGAAGCCCTGCTCAAGGCCGACAACTCGGCGATCCAGATGCGCTACGAGTTGCCCAAGGCCGGCGGGCCTATCGGCGTGACCGTCCGCGTGCACTGGAACGAGAAGGATCGCTTCCTTAAGCTCGAGTTGCCCCTGGCCGAAGGCTTCTCCGAACTGCACGGCCAAGCCGCGTTCGGCACCAGCACCCTCCCGACCAACGGCGACGAGACCTGCGCCGGCCGGTGGATCGCCGTCGACAAACCCGCTTCCGGAAAAGCCGATGGCACGACGCTCACCGTCGTCAACGACGGCACCTACGGCCTCGACTTCAAGGCCAGCCCCGGAGGCAAAAACCCTCGACTCCGCCTGTCGCTGCTGCGCTCGCCGGCCTACGCCGGTCACCCGATCAAGCAGTCCGAGGTCATCACGCCGCAGGACCGCTACTCGCCGCGGATCGACCAGGGCGAACGCCAGTTCCGTTTCTGGATCCAGGCCGGCCCGACGAAGGAGCGGATGCGCGAGATCGACCGCGAAGCCATGGCCCATAACGAAGCGCCGATGGCCCTGTCTTTCTTCCCCGACGGGCGGGGCGAGCCGCTGGGTGGGTCGGCCGTCCGACTCGACGGCACCGGTGTACAACTTGTCGCCTGTAAAGCTGCCGAAGACGGGAAGGGTTACGTCGTCCGTCTCCACGAGACCACCGGAGAGCGACGTAGGGCTCGGCTGCGCGTAAGCCCGCTGGGCATCGACGAACGGCTGACGCTGACCGCCTTCGAAGCCAAGACGCTGCGGCTGGCCCGCGGAGGGGTGGTCGAAACCGACATGCTCGAGCGACCGCTGGATCGCTGATTCGCAGTAGAGAAAGAGGAATTTTGCTTTGCCCGACCGTCCCAACATCATCCTGGTTATGACCGATCAACAGCGGGCCGACTGTCTCGGTCGGGCCGGCCATCCCGATCTGCTGACGCCGAACCTCGACGGGTTGTCTCACGCCGGGGCGTTCTTCCGCAACGCCTACAGCGAGTGTCCGATCTGCATCCCCGCCCGCCACGCGGTCATGACCGGCAAGCGTCCGCAGAACAGCGGCGTCACCGGTTTTGCCGCCCACGCCCGCATCGCCGACGAAGCCAACACCCTGCCCAACCTCCTCCGCCGCGCCGGCTACCAGACCGCTTCCGTCGGGCGGAACATGCACACCTACCCGCACTACCGCCGCTACGGCTTCGAGACCGTCGACCACAACCAAGACCGCTTCTACCGCGACCACCCCGAGGTCCAGCCGTTGTCCAATACCGGCGGTATCTGGTCCGACTGGCCCCACGAACACGACCACGGCCTCTCGCCCAGCGGCATTACCGCCCGCCCCTGGCCCTTCGAAGAACGCCTGCACGAAACCAACGTCTCGATCCGCAAAGCCCTCGACTTCCTCGACCACCGCGACCGCGAATCGCCCTTCTTCCTCTACGTCGGCACCGTCGCCCCTCACCCGCCACTGCTCCCGCCCGCCTGCTACTACGACCGCTACGACCGCGACGACCTCGCCCATGAGCCCCGCGTCGGGGCTTGGCTCGACACCGACCGCGACCCGCTCCTGTGTTCGCCCACCCGGCAGCCGCCCCACAGCATCCAGGAACCCCGCGTCGTGCTCGAAGGCCACCAACGCCGAAGCACCCTCGCCGGTTATCTCGGGCTGATCAACCACTTCGACGACCAGTTCCAGCTCTTGCTCATGCGGCTGGCCAGCGAGGGTATCGCCGACGACACCGTCATCATCTTCACCTCCGACCACGGGGAGATGCTCGGCGATCACCACTGTTTCCGAAAGTCCATGCCTTACGAGGGCGCCGCCCACATCCCGTTCCTAATGCGCGGCCCCGGTATCGATCCGCACACCGTCGTCGATCAACCCGCCGCTCTGATGGATATCCTGCCCACCTGCTGCGACCTGGCGCATATCGACACCCCCGCGGACGTAGACGGGTCGAGCCTCCTGCCCCCGCTCCGCGGCGAACGGCTCGACCGCCCATACGTCCACGGTACTCACTGCGCGATGAGCGGTGCCCACGGCGGGTTCCACTACCTCGTCGACGGCCGACACAAATACATCTGGTGGGTCGGCCCGGGCACCGAGCAACTTTTCGACCTCGAAGCCGACCCTTACGAGACTTGCGACCTCGCCGCCGACCCTGCCCAAACGTCCCCTCTCGAACGCTTCCGGGCCGCGTTGATCGAGCGGATCGCCGATGCTCCCGAAGGTTTCGTGCGGGACGCAAAGCTTGTTTCCGGGATCGCCTACGGCTCTCATAACACCAACGCCACGATCGTGTAACTCCTGCCGAACGTCCCAAGCTGAACGCTTGCGATTAGCCGCAAAACCGCTAAGCTATTAAATACCTACGTAAGTATTTAAGGGGCTTCACATCTGGTCGCTGCTGAATCAACTCCAATGGGTCCCTGCCAATTCTCCCAAATTTAAGCCTGGCCTCCGCCGTAAAGCGATTGTTGATAAACACCTAAATGGTTTCTAAATATCGAAGGCCAACTCGTCCTTCGGGCCGCGAATGAGGTTGCGGATCGTTCATTTGCTCTCCCCTCTCGTGAAATCTTGACTATGTCTGCTGCATCAAATTTGAACGGTATTCTGAAAGCGTACGGCCTGTCCACGCGAGTTTGGATGCGTCGTTACGCAGGAAACCGGCCACGTCGCGTGGCTCGGATGGAAGCGGATGCCGAATGCGGGGGCGGGGCGTGTGTGTTGACGGCCGGGGGGGTGCGGGTATCGGTCACGCTGTCGGCCGAGGCCGAGTCGGCGGGAGACCGGGCGTGGCGGTTGCGATGGTCGGCTGAGGTGCTCGAGGGGGACGGGCAGCCGATCGCGGTGGGGCTGACCGTCGGGGTGGCGCGGTGGGCGGAGGCGGACTACGTGTCGCTGCCGGGGGCGGTTTACGCGGGGAACCGGTTCCCGTCGTCGCCGCTGCGGTATCCGCCGATCAGCGTGGACTGGGCGGAACGTGACTGGACCGAGGGCGGGCCGATCACCGACGTGCCTCGGCTGGAGGTGGGCGGCGGCGGCCGGGTCCAGCAGCGAGCCGGCGACTTGGCGACGCCGAGCGTGTTGCTGCGGCGCGGTGACGGCGGGCTGGGGCTGTGCCTGCTCGGGCCCGAGCGGACCGTGTGGGGCGAGTGTGGTTACGAGCTACACGAGACGCCGGGCGTGGAAGCGCAAGCGGGTCTCGGCCGGCTCGACGTGTCGGTGGCGTTCCCCGGGGTGCGGGAGGAGCGGCGATACACGATGTGCACCACGCAGGCGCTCTCCAACGACCAGGGCCACCCGGCCCGCGCCGGCGACACGATGCACGCCGAGCTGCGGCTGGATTTGTGGGGCTGCCCCGATGTGCCGGCGTTGTTCGACCACCTGCTCACCCATCGCGACGCGGTCGAGCCCGCGCCGCCCCGGCGGCACGAGGTGCCCGTCTCCCACGCCTTCGATCTCGTCGAGGCCAAGACCCAACGGTTCAACTGGCGGGAGGGCCCGGGCTTCTACGCCGTGGGCACTGAAGAATCGCCCAACCAGATCTGGCAGCCCGGTTGGGTCGGCGGGTTGATCAACACGCTGCCGCTGCTGCGTATCGGCGACGAGGCCACCTGCCAGCGCGTCGAGCGAACCCTTGACTTTGCCTGCGTTCCGGGGCAGGCAAGCAGCGGGTTTTTCTACGGCATCAGCGACGGACACCGGATGCTCGGCGACTTCTTCGGCGTGCCCGAGCTGCCGTGGCACTTGGTCCGCAAGTCCGCGGACGTGCTGTATATACTTACGCTACACGTCGCGGTGCTGAAGGATCGGGGCCGGGCTGTCCAGCCCGCTTGGCTCGACGCGGCTCGGCGGTGCGCCGACGCGTTCGTCGAGCTGTGGGAACGGCACGGTCAGCTCGGCCAGTTCGTAAACCACGATACCGGCGCGATGATCGTCAACGGCTCGTGCTCGGCGGCGATCGTGTCGGCGGGGCTGGCGCGGTTGGCTGAGCTCGTCGATGAGCCGCGCTACGCCGAGGCGGCCCGAGCGATCCTGGCGTACCACGACCGGCAGTTCGTCCAGCGCGGCGTGACCACCGGCGGCCCGGGCGAGGCGGCGCAGTGCCCCGAGTACGAATCTTGCTTCGGCCAGCTCGAAGCCGCCGTCGTGTTGTACGAGCTCACCGGCGACCCGGCGTGCTTGGCCATGGCCAAGCGGGCGGCGGACCTCGGGGCGTCCTGGGTGATCGGCCACGACTACGCGTTCCCCGAGGGCAGCGAGTTCCACCGCCTCAACATCCCCTCGGTCGGCGGGGTCATGGCCAACGCCCAGAACAAATGTGGGGCTCCGGGCATCTGCACGCTCTCGGGTGTGAGCCTGCTGCGGCTATACCGCGGCACCGGCCGGCGGGCGTACGTCACGCTGCTGGGCGACATCGGGCGGTGTCTGGCGTGGTGCACCAGCCGGCCGGACCGCCCGATCATCTCGGCCGACGGCAAGGCTTTGCCTTCCGGCTGGATCAACGAACGGATCAACACCGGCGACTGGGACAACCGCCACGGCGGCGTTTTTCACGGCAGCACCTGGTGCGAGGCAGCGCTGCTGTTGACGCACACCGAGGTGCCGGGGGTTTACGTCGATCTGGACCGCCGGACCGTGGACGTGCTGGACCACCTCGACGCCGAGGTGGAGGGTTGGGGCGACGCATCGGCAACGCTGCGGTTGACCAACCCCACGGCCTACACCGCCCGGGTGTCGGTGCTGGCCGAGACCGCCGCCGAGCAGGCCAAGGCGTTGGGCCACGATCCGCTGGCCTCGGCCCATTGGGTCGATGTGCCGGCGGGGGCGACCGTACCGGTGGAACTGGGCTCGGCCGCTCTGGCCAAGGCTTCCTCGGGGTAGCCGGTTGGCTGGGTTTTCGCTGGGGTTCTGGCGTCGATCAGGCGGCGCTTGGCCTCGGATGACATGCTTTTTTGATTTCGGCCTGTTGGAATGCTTTCAGATGATTACGAATCTTTGCCACATGGATCGGCGACGGGTTTACGGATGGGTTGGCCTGCTGGCGCTGACGATCGGCGTCGTGAACCAGGTGCAAGCTCAACAAGTCCTACCCCCCGATCCGAAGTCGGAGGTGCTAATCGCCGAGTCGTTCGAGGGGGAGTTCGAGCCGGTCAAGCCGTCGGACCGGGCGCGGCTGAGCGGGACGTACCCCCGGTCCGCGGCGGTGCGGTTCAACAGCGATTGGGCGGACGTGGCGGTGGCGGTCGGCCCTACGCCGAGTTCGGCCGGCGACGGCGAGACCGCGCTGCGGATGCGTGTCGATGAGGTGATCAAGGGGGCGGCGCAGCTGCTGATCCTGGGGCCGATCCCGCTGGAAGACGACGCCGAGCTGCGTCTGAGTTTCCGGGTCCTGGGCGGCGGCCAGAAGGTTCACGTGCGCCTGCGGGAGCACCACGAGCCCGGCCGACGGCCATACCGATTGCTGACGCAACAGATCGCCCAGACCCGCAACGAGTGGACGCGGGTGGAACTGGTGTTCACTCCGCCACAGAACCCGCACGGCGGCGAGCTTGAGCTGCGATTCACGCAGCCCGGCGAGTACATCCTCGACGACTTCGAGTTGACGGTTGTACGCCGCGACACCGCCGCCGAGCGCCGCGCCCTGGCCGGGCAAAATCTGCTGTATGCCTCCAGCCAGCCGGCCGGGCTAACCGCTGCGTGGAACTTCCGACCGACGGTCTCGGTAGCGGCGGACCGGCTGGGGCCGACCGGCGTGGCCCCGCTGCGCCTGCACGTCGGCGAGGACCCCCAGGCACCGGAAGAGTCGCTGTTCGTCGGCACGGTCCCCACCACACTGAGCGGCAAGTTCACCTTCAGTTTCTGGGCCAAGGCCGACGGTTCCGGCCCGCGCGCGATCCAGGCCCGGCTCTACCCCGTCCACGAACGCGTCTCGTGGGAGCCGCCGTTCAGTCGCAATATCCAACTTACCGCGGAGTGGCAACGCGTCTCGCACACGGTCGAGTTGCCTTCCGCCTTGGAAGGGTTTCACCTGTTCTCGATCGTCGCGATGGGCCACGGGCCGGACGTGCTGGTCGACGGGTTGATGGTTGAAGCGGGGGAGCGGGCCAGCCCGTTCGCCCGCACCGCCCCGGTCGAGTTGGGCCTGACCAGCGATCGGCCGCTGGGCGTGCACTACGAGGATGAGTCGATCCGCGTTGAATTGTCCGCGTGGGGGGAACTCGAACAAGTCGCCCACGCTGAGGTCCGCCTCGTTGACGCGTTGGGGCAAGACCACACGCGGCGGGTTGCGTTGGATTCAGCGCAGGCCGCGGCCGAGACTAGCCGCGGCGTGATCGCATCGGTCGTGTCGTTCGGCCTCGACACGCTTCCCTTTGGACCGATGCGTATCGAGGCCCGCGCCTTCGACGGCCGGGACCAGGCCGTCACGGGTGTCGAAGAACTCATCCTGCACAAAGTTCGCCGGCCGCGGTTTGAGGGGAAGTTCCGCCCCGACTCGCCGTTTGGGGTTCACCTTTGGCCCGAGTCCGACCAGGAGATCGAAGCCGCCGCCCGGCTGGGTTTCCGCTGGGCACGCCTGTTCCACGGCCCCGACTGGCCCACCGTCGAGCCTAGTCCCGGCGTGTTCGACTGGCGCACGCTCGACCGCATGCTCGATCGGCTCGAGCCGCACGGCTTCGGGTTCCTGGCCATCCTCGGCACCACGCCCCACTGGGCCCGGCCTCCAGGCCGGGGCTTGGACACCCTCAGCGAATACTGGGCCGCCAAGGCCGTGCCGCACGACACGCAGGCCTATGCCGATTACGTGGAGCGCCTCGCCCAGCGCTACGCCGGACGCATCCACGCCTACGAGCCGTGGAACGAGCCGTTCTGGGCCCGCTTCTTCCTCAATAAGGTCGTTGACGGTCAACACGTGCGAGGCACGCCGCAACAGTACGCCGACCTGCACCGCGCCGCCGCCGGGGCCATCCGCCGGCACGACCCCGAGGCGTTGGTGATCTGGAACACCGGCAGCGCTTTCGAACGTGAAAACGTCCGGGAGAACGACCGCCGCATCGCCAAAGAAGGCCTGCTCGACTCGGCCTTCACAGATGTTCTGACCTTCCACGACTACGAATCGATGACCGTTCCTGCGGGCTTTCTCGGCGACCTCGCATCGACCCGACACCCCGACGCCGTCCGTGAACTCGCCACCGCCTTCGACCGACCCGGCATCCCGCGATGGGATTCGGAGTCCGGCATGCCACCCAGCGTCCCGACTTGCAATTTTTACCAGCACGCCGCGCCCTACGGCCGACACGACCGCTCCCTCGAAACCGCCGACCACCTCGTGCGGGTTTATGTCTCCCGGCTTTCGGCCGGGGTCGATAAATGGTTCCTCTACAGCTTCTCCCAACGCCGCGGCTTCACGAGCACCTTCGACATGCTCGGGCCCGACGGGCATTTGCCGCTCTTCGGCTCGGTGCTGAGCAACCTGTTCTGGCACCTCGAGGGCAAGGGCTTCGACGCAGTCGTTGCGTTGCCCGAAGGCACTCATGCGTATGTGTTTCGTGATGACGAACGGGCCGTTGCGGTCCTGCTGCCCTCTGCGGCGGGGGCAAGCCGGTTGCGGCTCGATCTCAGAGACGCCCCGGCCGTCGCCCGGGACTGGTTCGGCAACCCGTTGCAGACTCATGGCGGATCGCTCGGCCGACGCCCGGTATATCTCACGCTGCCCAGCGAGATCGATCCGACTATTTTCCTAAAATCGGCCATCCGGTCGGACCAATGACGATTGCCGGTTCTTGCGTGCGTAGCGTGGTCGGAAAAACCCTACAAAATCAAGGGTAATCATTCTCAAATCAGCCTTGCAAAATAGCTCCGCTAAAGTACAATGCATACGTATGAATCAGTCCCGTGTTCCATCCCGTCGCGTCACGCAGAAGGCCATTGCTTCGGCGCTGGAACTTGACCAGACGACAGTGTCCCGGTGTTTCACCGTCCCGGAACGCGTCGATGCGAAAACCCGTGAGCGGATCCTGGCGAAAGCCAAGGAGCTGGGCTACCGACCCAACTGGCGCGGCCGGGTATTCCGGCAACAACAAACACGCATGATTGGCCTGGTCCACACCGACGAACAGATCACCTACTCTTACGGCAACCCGGAGCTGCTCGGCGGGCTCATCGGGGCGTTGCATGACCGCGGCTATCAACTGGTCCATGTCCGCGTCGCCGAGGATGGCAAATCCACCGACTCATTACTCGACGCCCGCTTCGATGGCTGCTTCATTGACTACTTCGTCCGCCAAGTCGAACTGGACGCGATCCAGAATGCCGATCTGCCCGCGGTCTTGATCAACGCCGAAGCGATCGATGGTTTTCCGGCCGTCGCCCCCGACCACACCGAAGCCGGGCGCCTGATGGGGCGTCATCTGCTCGAGCTAGGCCACCGACAGGCGGCTTTTTTCCGGGGCTTCCGCCTGCCCCAAACTGACCACCCCGGCTTCGCCACCGATGCGTGGAGTGCCGGCCTACGTGAAGTATTCCGGGAGGCGGGCGCAGGTGACGGCCTGATCGTTGTCCGACCCAATCGGGAGATCGAAGCGGACGGCCAGATCACCCCCGCCTTCGAAGCCGCGATGCGTGACCTCAAGGGCTTGGATCAGCCGCCTACCGCGCTGATCGCCGTCAACGCCCGGCAGGCCGTCGATGAGCTCGCGTGGCACCTGCCCGGCGTCGGACTGGAAGCTTCGCCGGGTGCCGTGTCCATCGTGTCCATGATCGATGGCCGGGAACTTGAACGCCGGACGCGCCCGATTTCGGCCATCCGCATGCCGTATCACCAGATGGGGCAAATCGCCGCCGATCTCTTGATCCAGCGGATCGAAGGACGTCGCCCGGTCCAAAGCCCGGGGTTTTTGCCCGTTGAGCTGGTCCATCGCCGCCCGAATCCCGGTCGCGATCGATGAAATTTGTCACGCCAGCCGAATCGTTCGGTCTTGGCTTCGGGAATGAGGTTGTGGTTTTCATC
>JBCBSA010000065.1:0-10416 GCA_039819425.1 Planctomycetota bacterium | reverse complement strand
CGGCGGGGCGGGCGCGGCCCGCGGGTGGCCCGGCGGCGATCGTTTCGTAATACGCAAACGGCGGCGAATCCCCGTCGGTCGCCTCGCCGTCGATCGAACCGACCAGCACGTTGTTCATCCCGCCGTGGGACGCGGCCGGCACGCGGTCGGGCAGCGCTTGAGCCAACGCCCCGAACACCACATCCACCAGCCGCTGGCTGGTCTCGACGTTGCCCCCGGCCACCGCGGCCGGCGGTTGGGCGTCCACCACACTCCCGGGCCGGGTCCGCACCTCGATCGGCCGCAGCACCCCCGAGTTGCTCGGCAGCTCCGCCGGGGCCAGACACCGCAGGGCATACAGCACCGCCGACTCGACGATCGACCGCACCGCGTTGACCGGCCCGTCGGTCTGGTCGCCGCACTCCCGGAAGTCGAACGTCGCGAGCTCGCCGGCCACCGTCAACGTGCAGGCGATCGCGAGGTTGGTTGCGCCCACGCCGTCGTCTTCGAGGCAGTCGGTGAACGCGTATTCGCCATCGGGCATCGCGTCGATCAACACGGTCACCGCCCGCGCCGCGTAGTCCTGCAACGCACCGCCCGCCGCGACGAGGCGCTCGGCCCCGTGCTCCGCCGCCAGCTCATCGAGACGCGACCGCCCCGCGTCGAGCGCCGCGACTTGGGCGCGTAGGTCACCGCGTCGTTCGTCAGGCGTCCGCGTCCGATTGGCGAAGCCGTCGATCAATCCCGGAGTCAGCCGACTCGGCGGCAGGCGGACGCCTTCGTCGTCGATCGAGGTCGTGATGCCCATGGACCCCGGGGCCGAGCCGCCCACGTCCGCGTGGTGGGCCCGGTTGGCGACAAAGAACACCGGAACGTTTTCGTTGTGCCCGAACCACGGGGCGACGACGGTCACGTCCGGCAGGTGCGTCCCCCCGGCGAACGGGTCGTTCACGATGAACCGCTCGCCCGGCCGCATCGCCTCGGCCGGAAAGGCTTTGAGCACCGCCCTGACCGACGCCGGGGCCGAGCCGAGGTGGACCGGGATGTGCGCCGCCTGCGCGACCATGTCCCCCCGGAAATCAAACAGGGCGCACGAATAATCCCGCCGCTCCTTGATGTTCGGCGAGTACGCCGACCGCATCAGCCGCACCCCCATCTCCTCCGCCACCGCGTCGAGCAGCCCCCGGAAGATCTCCAACTCCACGGCGTTGAAGTGCGGGTTGTCGGACGGATCACGCCCCATCGTCACGCTCCAGCATCAACGCGCCGCCCTCGGCCACGGTCAGCGTCCACCCGGCGACGACCCTCGTCGTCGCGGAATACTCCGTCACGGTCACAGGGCCCCGCAGCGCCTGCCCGACGGCGAGTTCACGGCGATCGATGAAGCCCTTGTTCGGCGTACCGGGCTGGTTCGACCGATGGGTTGCGTAATGAACCTCGTAGGACGATTCGTCGGCGTCGGTCCACGCATCCGTCCATCGGCGGACCAACACGAGTTCGATCGGTCGGCCGCGATCGGCGTGCCCGTAAACCCGTTCGTGAAGCTCGTGGAAATACGCCGCGAGGTTTCCACCCCGCCCGGCATCCGCGGCCTCGTCGAGCGTGAACGTAAGCTCGTGAGACTGCCCGGCGTAACGGAACGCAACTTCGTATGTGTAGTCCTCGGCGACAACCCCGCGAGTCTCCATGTCGGGCCGCAACTCGTGCAGCCGCCCGAAGGTCTCGGCCAGGTCCGGCTCGCTCTCGCCGGCCGGGATCGACCGATGCAGGGACAGCGTCGAGACCTGACGCAGCGGCGCGTCGAGCATGCCCACGGCCGACAGCAGCCCCGGGTTCACCGGCACGCGGACCCGCGTGATCCCCAATCGATCGGCCACCCCGCAGGCGTGCAGCCCGCCCGCCCCGCCGAAGGGCACCAGCGTCGCCGACCGCGGGTCCCGGCCCCGCTGCAGCGTCACCCGCTGCACCGCCCGGGCCATGTGCAACTCCGCGATGCTCAGCACGCCGCGGGCCAGCTCGTCCGCCGCCATCCCCGCTCGCGCCGCCAGCCGCCCCACCGCCGCGGCCGCCGGGGCGCATTGGACCCGCAGCCCGTCGCCCAGCGGAAAGCCGTCGGGCAAGTGACCCAACACGACGTGGGCGTCCGTAACGGTCACGACGGATTCGGCCCCGGCGGCTTGCTTGCCGTAACACGCCGGCCCCGGGTCCGCCCCGGCCGAACGCGGCCCCACCCGCAGCGCCCCGCCGTCGTCCAACCACGCGATCGACCCCCCGCCCGCCCCCACCGTGTGCAGGTCCACCATCGGCAGGCCGACAGGAACACCCCCGGCCTCGTGCTCGCTCGACCGCGTCGGCTCGCCGGCCACCAACAACGCCACGTCCGTACTCGTCCCGCCCATATCAAGCGTGATGCTTGTTTCCCCTCCGCCCCCGGAAACCGGACCCGCCGCCCCCCGCACCCCGCCCGCCGGCCCCGACAGGATCATCCGCACCGGCTCCCGCACCGCGTCGGCCACCGTCACCGTCCCGCCGTGCGACGCCATCACCCGCAGCCGGTGACTCCCGAGTTCGTCCGACAAGCGCTCGAGATACCGACGCATCCGCGGCGCGACCACCGCGTTGACCACGCACGTCGACGCCCGCTCGTACTCCCGGAACTCGGGCAGCAACTCGTAAGACAGCGTGACGTGTACGCCGTTCCCGAACCGCTCGGCGATCGCTTCGCCCAGCCGACGCTCGTGCTCCGCGTTGGCGTAGCTGTGCAACAGGCTCACCGCCACCGCCTCGACCCCCATCGCCTCGATCACGCCGATCACCCGCTCGGCCTCCGCCGCGGTCAGCGGCTCGATCACGCCGCCGTCGTGCCGCATGCGTTCCCGCACGCCGACGCAACGCTCCGGCGGCACCAACGGCTCGGCACGACGCGGCACCAGGTCGTACAGCCCGGGCCGGTGTTGCCGAGCCAGGCGGAGCGTATCCTCGAACCCGGCCGTGGTCACGAAGGCCACCCGGGCGTCGTCACGTTCCAGCAGCGCGTTGGTCGCCACCGTCGAGCCGTGCACCACGTCGACCGGCTCGACGCCGCGCGGCGGCCGGCCGGCTTTGGCGAGTAACTCATCGATCCCGGCCAGCACCGCCCGCGCCGGGTCGTCCGGCGTCGACAGCCGTTTGTGTGTCTCGACCACGAGACCGCTCGGGTCGGTCAGCACCAGGTCCGTGAACGTCCCACCCGTATCAACGCCAACCCGGTATGCGACCGGCTTGGGACTGCTTCCCGGGGAAGGAATCACGTCGTGTAGTCCGCGTTGATCGCCACGTATTGGCGGGACAGGTCGCAGCCCAGCCACGTCGCTTCGCCGTCGCCGCGGTGGGCGTCGAGGTCGATGACGACGCGGTCGGTGTCCATCTTCGCCGACAGCGCCGCCAGGGCGTCGGGCTCGGTCACGGCGGGTCGGCGGTCGGCGAAGACGGTGACGCCCTGGATCTTCACGGTGAAGCGGTCGGGATTGAGGTCGGCCCCGGCCTTGCCCGCGGCCATGACCAGCCGGCCCCAGTTCGGGTCCAGCCCGTGGATCGCGCACTTGACCAGCGGGCTGTTGGTCACCGATCGCCCCAAACGGTCGGCGTCTTCAATGCTCTTGCAACCGCGGACCCGCACCTCGAACGTCCGCGTCGCCCCCTCGCCGTCGCGGACGATGGCGTCGGCGAGACGCCGGCAGACCTCCGTCAACGCTTCGGTGAATCGCTCGAACGCCTCTCCCTCGGCCGACTCGATCGTCGCGTTGCCCGCGTCCCCGTTCGCCAGGACGTAGACCGTGTCGCTCGTGCTGGTGTCGCCGTCGACCGACATCCGACTGAACGACGCGGCGTTGGCTTGCTTGAGCGCCGCGTCGAGCGCTGTCGGCGCGATCGACACGTCGGTCGTGATGAACACCAGCATCGTCGCCATCGACGGGGCGATCATCCCCGAGCCCTTGGCGATCCCGCCGAGGCGGACTTCGGTGCCGCCGATCTCGAACGTGTGGTGCGTCGTCTTGGTCACCAGGTCGGTGGTCAGGATGCCCTCGGCCGCGAGCCGGTCGTGTTCCGGGCCGACACCCAGTTGGGTCCCCAGACCCGCGATGCCCGCGGTGATGCGTTCGATCGGCAGCGGCCGGCCGATGATGCCGGTCGACGCCGGCAGCACCTCGATCGGTTCACAACCGACCGCCTCCGCCGCCGCCCGGCACATCGCGATCGCGTCGTCCTCCCCGCCGGCCGCCAGTGTCGCGACGTTGGCGTTGCCGCTGTTGCACACGACCGCCCGGGCCCGCCCCCCGCCGCGCGCCAGGTGACGCATCCCCACCAGCACCGGCGCACCCTTGAACACGTTCGTCGTGAACACCCCCGCCGCCGCGCACGGCCCGTCCGCCGCGATCAGGCACAGGTCCGGCCTGCCGCTGTCCTTCACCCCGCACGCCCCCCCGGCCGCCCGGAAACCGCGGGGAAACGTCACGCTCACACCAGAATCCTTACTCATCGCGTGCGGATTGTACGGGTTTCGGCGGGCCGTTATAGTCTGGCGCAACCGCCGAGAAGACCGGCCTCCCCCCACCCACCGCCCCCGCCCACCAAGGAACTGTCCCCATGCCCGTTGCCGACTACGCCACCTACTGCAAGATGCTCGACAACGCCTACGAGAACGGCTTCGCCTACCCCGCGATCAACGTCTCGTCCATGGTCACCGCCAACGCCGCCCTCAAGGCGTTCGCCGACCTCAAGTCCGACGGCATCATCCAGGTCTCCACCGGCGGCGGCAAGTTCGCTTCGGGCCTCGTCAACGGCGACATGGTCCTCGGTGCCATCAGCCTCGCCGAGCACATCCACCGCGCCGCGGCTCCGCTGGACGTCAACATCGCCATCCACACCGACCACTGCCAGCCCGGCAACGTCGACGACTTCCTCGTCCCGCTGATCGAGGAGTCGGAGCGCCGCGTCGCCGAGGGCAAGCTGCCGCTGTACCAGTCGCACATGCTCGACGCCTCGATCCTGCCGATCAAGGAGAACATGGATTTGGCGGTGCCGCTGCTCGAGCGGATGACCAAGATCGGCCAGATCCTCGAGGTCGAGGCCGGCGTCGTCGGCGGCGAGGAAGACGGCGCCGCCGGCAGCGAAGACACCCCCGAAGAACACCTCTACACGACCCCCGAAGACATGGTCTACGTCTACGAACGGCTGTCCAAGGTCGAGGGCGGCCGGTACATGTTTGCCGCCACGTTCGGCAACGTCCACGGCGCCTACAAGCCCGGGGCCGTCAAGCTCCGCCCCGAGATCCTCAAGGAAGGCCAGGACGCCATCAAAGCCAAGTTCGGCGACGACGCCTACTTCTGGCTGGTCTTCCACGGCGGCTCGGGCAGCGAGAAACACGAGATCGAAGAGACCCTCGGCTACGGCGTCATCAAGATGAACGTCGACACCGACTGTCAGTACGCCTTCACCCGCCCCGTCGCCGGCCACATGTTCCAGAACTACGACGGCGTCCTGAAGATCGACGGCGAGGTGGGGGCCAAGAAGACCTACGACCCGCGGGCCTACCTCAAGAAGGGCGAGGAAGCCATGGCCGAGCGCGTCAAGGAGGCCTGCGAAGACCTGCACGCGGTGGGCAAGACGCTGGCGACCGTGTCGGCGTAAACGACGCGGACACCAACAAAGATTGAAAACCGTAGAAGCCCACGTTCGACGAACGTGGGCTTCTTTTTTCACATGTTAGAACATGTATGGGAAGCCGGTCTTGTGGTGGGGCGGGCTTCCAGCCTGCCATTGGCCCGCAGGGCCGAATCCGAGGCATTTCGACCTGCGGCCGAACGGCAGGCTGGAAGCCCGCCCCACCACAAGACCTTCATGTCCGTGATCTCAGCCACGCATCGCGTCGGGGTCGAGGCCGCGTTCTGTGCACCAGGCCCGGTACGCGATCGGGCTGATCTCACTCGGCTTGATCTCGCTCTTGCCGCCCCAGAACACGTTGGTGTAGCTCACCGGGATGCCGGCCTCTTCGAGGTGGGCGTCGATGGCGGCTTTGTGTTCGAGGACGCGGCCCTTGTCGGTGCCGTGGGAGACGCCCATGACGTTGACGTCGGAGAACTCGGGGCCGCCCTCGCGCCAGTAAGCGTGGGTCATGCACAGGTGTCGGCCGACCTCGCGGCCGGCGTCGAGCTCGCGGCCGGGCGGGACGCGCCAGTGGAACAGCGCGTTGAACTTGGTGACGCGTCGGCCGTCCTGGTGCTGCTTAACGTGTTCGAGGAAGGTCGAGAACCGACCGACGACGCGGCGCTCGTTGAGGCTCTGGGCGACCGCGCAGAAGTCGTCGAGCGTCTCGCCCGCCTCGGCGGCGCGGGGGGCCCAGATCTCGTCGGGGCCGGTCAGTTCGTCGGGGGTGAACTCGCGTTTGAGGGCCATCAAGACGCGCCACTCGCGGTCGGTGAGGTCGACCATCTGGGTGTCGAGGACCCTGCCGGGGGCGTCGGTGCGGTCGCCGGGTTGGAGGTTTTCGCGGCGGACGTGGCCGACGCCCAGGGCGAAGAGCTTCTTGGCCGGCAGCAGCTTGTACGCCTCGGCCCCGGTCTGCTCGGCGAGGTAGTCGGCGTGACGCCGCATCGAATACGGGCGCGGCACCTTGAGCGTGGTCCAGAGCTTGTACTGGCTGCCGGGGGTTTCCTTGTCGGTGGTGCGCAGGACGACGTGGCCGGAGAAGGGGTCCTCTTTGAACATGAAGTCGAAGGCGTCGAGCAGCCGCTTGGGCGGCACGCGCCAGGCGACGAGGGCCCCGGGGGCGAGGCTGGTGGCGAGCAGGGTCTGGCGGACGCGGCGGATCGCCCCGGCCTCGAGCATCGCGGCGATGCGCTCGGCCACGGTGGCGACGGGCACGCCGGCGGCCTCGGCGATGGCGTGCAGCGGGCGGCGGACGAATCCCGACACGCGGTCCTCCGAGACGGCGAGGATGCGGGCGTTGACCGGGTCGTCGATGTGGGCGGGCGCGGCGGCGAGAGACATCCCGAGAGTGTAGGGCCGCGGCCGGCGGTGCGGTACGCGGTCGTTCTCGCTCAGGCCGATCCCGACGGATAGCCTTCGGGCGGATCGACGCGGTACGCCACGTTTTCGTCCGGCGGCGGGACTTGTTCGACCTCCGGGCGACCGCCCATGAGAAACGCCTCGGCCAACTCCGACGGCGGCGCGACGTTGCCGGCCTCGAACAAGCTCGTGTGGTGGGATCGCAACGCGAGGGTCAGCCGGGCGATGTTCCCGCCGTGGGCCCGAGCGCAGCGGAGCATGTCGGGGCTGAGCCAGTAGGGCTGCATCTTCGGGCCGCCGGATCGGCCGACGGGGCCCCAGTGGTTGCCCGCGTGGTCGAAGCCGGGCGTGCACTTGGGCAGCGGGGCCGTGATCAGGCCGTTCGAGGCCATCGCCGCGAGGATACCCAGCAGGCACTGCTCGGCGCCCGCGCCGGTGTCGCCGTGCCCGCCGCCGACGCAGAACACACCGCCGACCATGCCGACGGTGCGGTCCCGCAGCCACAGCGATTCGAGGGTGATCTCGATGAATCGCTTGACGCGATGGTGCATGTTGCGGTGCCGGACCGGGGTACCGACGATCAGGCCGTCGTACCCGGGCAGGTCCTCGGCCTCGACCTCCGTGCCGTCGACCAGACACACGGTTTGGCAGCGGACGCCCTCGACGGCGTCGACCCCCGCCGCCACGGCCTCGGCCATCTGGCGGGTGCTGTTGGTCTCGGTGGTGTAGACGAGCAGGACGCGGGCGTCGGATGCATCGGGCATGGGTCGTCGCTCTGGCGGGGCTTGGCGTTGCCGAGGGCTCGTCCCGGCTTCGGAAGGAGGGCTTAACCGGATCGACGACTCGGGTGGACGTCGCGGCGAAAAGTGCCGTGGGAGCATAGCGCCCGGGCGGCTCAGGCGTCGGGCGCGGCCGGCGAGTCTTCCCCCATGGGGGCGTCCTCGGTGTCGAACCTCAGCCAGGGCTGGCCGGTCTGCGCTCCAGCGGCGTGGACGACGCCGACGAACAGGTCGTGGTCGCCCTCGACGTCCATATGGCAGGCCAGCTCGCACTCGAAGTAGGCCAGGGCGTCTTTGATGATGGGCACGCCGCCGAGCTTGCTGGGCACGAGGTCGTAGCCCAGGAACGGGTCGTCGCCGGGCTCGGAGTCCCGGGCGAACTTGCGGCGCATCACGCGGTCGTCCTCGCCGAGCTGGCACAGCGCGAAGCGGCGCGACTCGCTGATGAGCGGCATGATCGGCTTGCCCTTCTCCACCGCGACGCTGAGCATCGGCGGGGCCTGGCAGACGCGCTGCACCCAATCCACGAGCATGCCCCCCCGCCGGTCCTCGTGGTGGGCGGTCAGGACGAACCGCCCCGACGGCACCCGCCCCAGGGCCGAACTCAACTCGGGCGTCACTTCCGGGGGGACCGGCGATCCTAACTTCGACTGAGACATACTCGCTCCGGGGCCAAGAAACACCCACCTCCACTAAGCCCCGCATGAAGATACGCCCGGGCGGAGTGGCACGCAATCGCTACACTCCCGCCCGATGCGATACGACGCGGTGATGTTCGACCTCGACGGCACGCTGGCCGACACGCTCGCCGACCTCGCCGCCGCGGGCAACCACGCCATGGCCGCCGTCGGCCGACCGACGTACACCACCGAGCAATACAAAACCCTTGTCGGCCAAGGCCTGCCTCGCCTGATCGAAGACGCCCTGGGCCCCGGCCACCAGGACCTGTACGACGAGGCGATCGCCCACTTCCGGGGGCACTACGCCGAGCACCGCTACGACCACTGCCGGCCGTACCCGGGGGTCGCCGAGCTGCTCGACACGCTGAGCGGTGCCGGCGTCACGCTGGCGGTGATGAGCAACAAGCCCGACGAGGCCACGGTCGATATGGTGCGGCGCGTCTTCGGCGCGTGGGACTTCGCCGCGGTGCGCGGGCACCGGCCGGGCACCCCGCCCAAGCCCGACCCGCGGGCGGCGCTGGAGATCGGCGACGAACTCGGACACCCGCCCGAACGCTGGGCCTACGTCGGCGACTCCGACGTCGACATGCACACCGGCCGGTCCGCGGGGTTCTTCACCGTCGGCGTGACCTGGGGCTTCCGGTCCGAGCGCGAGCTGCGCGACGCCGGGGCCCACGCCCTCATCCATCGGCCGGCCGAGCTGCCGCCGCTTCTCGGGCTTCGCTGAGCCCGACGAGCCAGTCGAGGTAGCGGTACGGCAGGTCGTGTTCCTCGTGCAGCTTACGCAGCCGACTGAGGAAATCTTCGTAGAGGTCCTGCTGCCAGTCTTCGGTCCCCGACTGGCAGAAGAACACCCGGCAGCCGAGCGGGCGGACGCCGTGCGTGCTGCACAGGCCGTCGACCTGGTACGGGCAAGACCCGCGATCGCTCGACCACTGCGGCAGTGTCACACGTTTGCCGACGCGATCGGTGTCGCTCGGCGACGCTTCGACCCGCGACCGACGGCCTTCGACCTGTTCGAGAAACCAAGCGACCTCCAGCCCGGTGACGTACATCCGGTGCCCGTAGGCGTCGAACTTACAACACTTGCCGCTGGTCCAACACGTCGGCCCCCGCGCCGCGACCGCCGCGTCCAGCTGGGCGTAAAGCTCGCGCAGCGCCCGATCCACCCCCGCAAGCGACACGGCCTCACGCCACGCCGACCACGCCTCCACATCGAGTTGGGCCGCGCGTGGTATCAATCCAGAAACCTCAAAGCCCCGACGGGTTCTCCGCCAGCGTGATCCGGATGTCCTCGACCCGCACCAGCTTCCCGCCGTCCGCCGCCGTCGCGTCGGGCCGCTTCATCCCCGGGCAGTCTTCCGCCGCCTCGGCCCACGCGCGGGGGCTGGCCAGGTTGCTCTCCCAGAACGGCCACGTCCGGCACTGCGTCGGGCGGACCTCGTAGATCGAGCACCGGCCCCGCCCGCTGTCGTCCCGCTCCAGGAACACGCAGTCCCACTGCTTCTTCTGATACCGCACCTCCTCCAGCGTCCACCGCCCCATCTTCCGCTTGGCGTACCGCTGATAGAACTCCCGCTTGCCCACGCCGACGCGGTCGGCCATCGCCTGCGCCTCGGCGTCGTCGAACCACACGTAACCCGGCGCCCCCGTGCAGCAGTTGCCGCACTGCGTACACGCGAACCGCAGGCCGTCGGCGTACCACTCGGCCGCCTCGTTCGTAGAAGACATTGTCTTAACGCTTTCACCCATGCACGGATGATATCGGCCTAATCGCCGGCGGCCTCGACCAACACCCCCACGTGCCCCGCCACCCCCGTCGCCAACGCCTCCAGGTCGTACCCCCCTTCCAGCACCGGCCCGAGTTCGTGCTGGTGTCGGCGGGTTTCGACGCGGCGGCGGCGGACCCGCTGGGGCACCTGGCGGTGAGC
>JBCBSA010000064.1:0-10877 GCA_039819425.1 Planctomycetota bacterium | reverse complement strand
TCCTCGACGGTGATGATGTGGCGGTCGAGGTGGATGTTGATGTAGTCGATCATCGACGCGAGGGTCGTGGTCTTACCCGAGCCGGTGGGCCCGGTGACGAGGAAGAGCCCGCGGGGCCGTCGGATGAGGTCCTTGACGATGGGCGGCAGGCCGATCTTGTCGATATCGAGGAGCTTGTTGGGGATGCGTCGGAGGACGAGGGCGACGCTGCCTTTCTGGCGGAAGATGGAGACGCGGAAACGGGCGGAGCGTTCGGGGTCGTCCTGGGGGCCGTAGGCGAAGCCGAAGTCGGCCCCGCCTTCTTCCTGGAGCTCGTTCTGGGCCCGCTCGGGGCTGATCGCCTTCATGAGGGCGGTGGTGTCCTCGGGCTCGAGCGACTTGGTCTTGAGCTCGACGAGCCGGCCCGAGAGGCGGACGGTGGGGGGCTTGCCGACGGTGAGGTGCAGGTCGCTGGCTTCCTGCTTGATGACGGTGTCGAGCAGGCGGTCGATTTGCATGGCGGACATGGGTGGTCTCGTATGGGTAGTTGAGCGGTTTGGTGGCCTGCGGACGCAAGCGTTGGGGTGAGGAGTTCGGCGGGCCGGCGGCTTGGGCTTCCCCCCCCCCAACCGCCAAATCATCAAGCGGCGATCTCGTCTTCTTCGAGTTCGACGGTGCCCTCGACCTGGGCGATGCGGGCGATCTCGCTGAGGGTGGTCTGGCCGTCGAGGACCTTGAGCTTGCCGTCACCCAGAAGGGTGCGCATGCCCGAGGCGACGGCGGCGGCGCGGAGTTGGCTGACCTGGGCGCGGTTGAACGCGAGTTCGCGGATCTCGGAGTTCATGAACATGAGTTCGTAGACGCCGCGTCGTCCGCGGTAGCCGGTGCCGCCGCAGCGTTGGCAGCCGGCGGGCTTGTAAATGGTGTGGCCCTCGAGGTCGTCGCGGGTCAGGCCGCAGAGGGCCATGAGCTTGCGGTCGGGTTCGGGGTCGGGTTCTTTGCAGTGCTCGCAGAGGATACGGACCAGACGCTGGCCGAGCACGGCCTGGATCGAGCTGGCGACGAGGAAGGGCTTGAGCCCCATGTCGATCAGGCGGGTGATGGCCGAGGGGGCGTCGTTGGTGTGGAGCGTGGAGAAGACCATGTGGCCGGTGAGGGCGGCTTGGACGGCGACCTCGCCGACCTCCATGTCGCGGATCTCGCCCACGAGGATGACGTTGGGGGCCTGGCGGAGCATGGCCCGGAGGATGAGCTTGAAGTCCAGCGGCGGGTCCATCTGCATGTTGACCTGGCACTGGTTGATCCCCTTGAAGTTGTATTCGATGGGGTCTTCGGCGGTGATGATCTTGCGGTCGGGGCGGTTGAGCTCGTTGAGGGCGGAGTAGAGGGTGGTGGTCTTGCCCGAGCCGGTGGGCCCGGTGACGAGGAAGATGCCGTTGGGCCGGTGGATGATCTTCTGGAAGCCCTCGAGGGTGTCGGGCCGCATGCCGAGTTTTTCGAGGCCGAGCATGGCGGCGTCGGGGCGGAGGATACGCATGACGACGGACTCGCCGTGGTACGCCGGGCAGGACGAGAAGCGGAAGTCGACGACCTTGCCGTCGATGCGCATCTTGATGCGGCCGTCCTGGGGGATGCGTTTTTCTTCGACGCGGACACCGGCCATGATCTTGAGGCGGGCGATGACCGAGCCCTGGGTGCGTTTGGGGATGGTGTCGCGTTCGTGGCAGACGCCGTCGATGCGATAGCGCAGGCGGACGCGGTCGTCGAACGGCTCGATGTGGATGTCCGACGCCCGGCCGTTGACGGCCTCGGCGATGATCTGGTTGACCAGCTTGACGATCGGGCCCTGGTTGGGGTCGTCGGCGTCGCCGCCGGTGGCGTCGATGTCGATCGACTTGTCCAGCGACGTGTCGAGGCTCATGTCGACGGACGTGTCGACGGACATATCCATGGTGAGCTGGTCGATCGAGTTCTTGACGTCGGACATGACGTTGTCGATGTACTCGCTGATCTTGCCCTTGGCCGACAGCGCCAGGTCGATCTTCCCGCCGAGTCGGAACTGCAGGTCGTCGATCAGGTTGATGTCCATCGGATCGTGGACGAGCACCTTGAGCGTGTTGCCCTCCTTGCCCAGGGGCAGGACCAGGTACTTCTTGATCATGTCCTGGGGGATGAGTTCGAGGTGTTCGCGGTCGATCACGTTGGGCTGATCGAGGTCGACGAACTCGAGGCCGTACTGGGAGGCGAGGGCCTTGGCCACGTCGTTCTCGGTGACGTGGCCCAGGGCGACCAGGGCCTCGCCGAGGCGTTTGCGTGAGCCCTTGGAGATTTTCAGGGCTTCGGCGATCTGCGTGTCGTCCACGAGCCGCCACTGCTTGAGGATCTCACCCAACTGTAAACGTTTACGGGCCATCGATATCTCGGCGAGGGGAACGGATGCGAGACGCTGTCGCGGGGTGGACACCGCCACCTCACGCGCTTACGAAGTATGTGCCTGCCGGCCCGCGATGGCAAGTGTTACGCCCGGCGAACCCGGTGTTGCGTCCCGTCGTATGGGCACGCGAGGGGGTCGATCGGCGGCCCCCAACCCACCGTTTTCCGTCCGATCGATTCCCGCCCGACACAAAAACAAAGGAGACTCCACGATGCAAAAAGTCCGCCGTCTTCTGGTCCTGTTCACGCTGGGGGTGACCTGCCTGGTGACATGGGCCGCGACCGCCGGCCCCGCGGCCCCGGCCCACGCTTCCGATAAAACGCCGGCCGCCGCCGTGCGCCAAACGGCTCCCGACGCCCAGGCCGCCGCCGGTTTCGCGCCCGGCTTCCTGGGCGTCGCCGTCGCCGAGGCCCCGGCACCCGTCGGCCTCGACTTCCCCCGCACCGTGCTCGTGGTCTCCGCGGTCCAGCCCGGCTCGCCCGCCGATCTGGCCGGCCTCCGCTCGGGCGACACGCTGCTCAAGCTCGACGACCAGTGGCTGCTCCACCCCCAGCAGTTCATCCGCCTTGTCGGCGACACGCCCGCCGGCTCCCAGATGACCGCCACCGTCCGCCGCGGTGGTGAGGACGTCTTACTGGCCGTCACCCTCGGCGAACGCCCCGCCGAACTCGCCCAACAGCCGCAGCCGATGCGGCTCGACCGGGCCGTTCAGCCCGACCCCTTCGGCCGAGTCGACCTCTTCCCGGACGAGTTCGCCGACATGCAGCAACGCATGGACGAACAGATGCGTCAGATGCGCGAACAGCTCGAACAGTTCCGCCAGGGCCTGCAACTCCGGCCCGGCGTACCCGGAGGCAATCCGGGGATCGAGCTCGACCTCGGCCCCGACGCCCCGTTCGGTGAGCTGCTGCCGGGGCTCGGTGAGTTCCGCGGGCAGAGCGTAGTCGTCCGCGACGACGGCGAGCACCGCCTACGCATCACCACCAACGCCGACGGCCGCCACCTCCACGCGACCGACGCCGCCGGCGGCGTACTCTTCGACGGCCCCATCGACACACCCGAGCAGCTCGACGCCGTCCCCGACGAAGTTCGCCGCAAGGTGCCGACCGCGCTACCCGGCGAACCTGAAGCGCCGCGCCGCGACAGCCCGCCCGCGGAACTCGCGGTGTGAACGGCCACGGTGGACCGCCGCTAGGCATCGACCCCAAGCCGCGACAACAAGCGATCGACTTCGAGCCAGTCCATCGGGCAAGGCTCGTCCGGCGCAATCACGTCGACCGCCGGCCCGCGCGGTGCCCACGCCGTCGGCTCGGTCGGGCCGAACAGGGCGGTGGTCGGCACGCCGAGCTGCGCCGCCAGCTGCGTCGGCCCGGCGTCGTTGCCGACAAAACGCCGGGCGTCCGCGAGTAATTCGACGAGTTGTTCCAGTGTCGCACAGCCCCGCGCGTCGAACTCGGCGTGCCAACGCTCGAGTTCCTCTGCCGGCCAGCGCTCGGCCTCGGCTTCCCCGTAGACCACCCGCACCGGCAGCTTCCGGTCCCGCAACGCTTCGACCAGCGCCGCGAACCGCTCGCGTGGCCAGCACTTCGACTCGCCCCCGCTGCCGGGGTGCACGACGATCGGCCCGTCGGCCCGGCCCGACTCGGCGACCTCGGCCTCGGCGACCGCCACGCCGTGACTCATCAAGGTTTCCCGGTGGAAGTCCGCCGCGTGTGTCGTGCCGGCGTCCCACAACCCGCCGGGCCGGGTCGGCAGCCAGACCAGATTGGCCTGCGGCGCGAGCCGCACCATGTTCTCGGCCCAGGTGTCTTCGCCGTCGCCGATGAACGTGATGACCACCCGCGCCGCGTCAAACAGCTCCGCCACCGCCGGGCTGAGCGTCCGCGGCCCCGGGTCGCGGTGCAGCCGGGTGAACTCGAACAGCTCGATATCCATCGCCGACACCCCCGGGATGAGGGCCGACGCCAGCCGGCCTCGCGACCACGGCGTGACCACTGTCGTCGACCCCTCCAGCCCGCGCAGCAGCGGCAGGATCAACGCGAAGTCGCCGAGCGCCGCTTGATGGAACACCAGATTCATCGGGTCGTCTTCGGCACGGCCGGGGGCTTCCGGGGGGTCAGGGCGAATCGTTCTTCGGCGTCGTGTCCGCCGCCGCTTCCGCCTCTCCCTCTCGTTCCGCGTCCCCGCCGCCCGCGGGATGCACCAGCGACCGGGCCCGCTCCACCGCCCGCTTCGCCGAGCTGAACGGCTCGCCGTCGGACACAAACACGTTGTCCTCCCCAAGGTCGTCAACCAAGCCGTAACTACGCATGCGATCGTACATCCGCGGCCGCAGCCCGCAAAGGATCAGCTGCCGACCGTCTTCCCGCAGCTGCCCGACGAACTGCTCGACCACGTGCATGATCGTCGCGTCCACCAGGTGCGTCCGCTTCAGCCGCAGGATCACCACCCGCACCGGGGACGCCAAGAGGTCGTTGAAACGGTCCTGCAGGTCGTCGGCAGCGGCGAAGAACAGGTTGCCCTCGACCTGCAGGAACACGATGCCGCCGTCCCCCCCGGCCCCGGAAATACCGGCTGGATCACCGTTGTCTCGGTTTCCAGAAGGCGAGTTGATCCCTTGCGGCTTGTCGTCGCGGAGCTCGCGCTCGATGAACCCCGACGGCACGCCCGGCGTGCGCACCATCTCGGTGATGTAGAGCTGGCGGGCCCGCTGCAGATACAGCGCGATCGTCAGGAACACGCCGACGAACACCGCGATCTCCAGCGAGATCGTCAGCGTCGCCGCGAACGTGCCGACGCACACCAGCAGGTCCGCCGGGTTGCTCTTAAAAATACGTCGAACGTAGTCGAGGTCGATCAGCCCGTAGGCGATCACGAACAGGATCGCCGCGATGCTGGTCATCGGGATGTACCGCGCCAGCGGTGCCAGCAGCAGGAAGATGCCCGCGACGAACACCCCCCCCAGCAGACCCGCAAACTGCGTCTGCGCCCCGGCCGCGTGGTTCAACGCCGAACGCGAAAAACTCCCCGTCGACGGGATGCACCGGAACAGCGACCCGACCACGTTCGTCACGCCCTGACAGAAGAACTCCTGGTTCGCGTCGATCCGGTCGCCCGACTTCGCCGCCAGCGTCTTGCCGATCCCGTACGCCTCGATCATCCCCACCAACGCGATCGCCAGCGCCGGCCCCAAGAGCGCCCGGTACGCGTCCCACTCCAGCGGCGGCACCACCAGACTCGGCAGCCCCGAAGGCAACTCGCCCACCAACGCCAACTCCCCCTCGTCCCACCCCAGCACGAACACCGCCCCCGCACCCGCCACCACCGCTAGCAGATACGCCGGCAGCCGCCGCGACACCCGGCGACACACCAAAGCCACCACCAGACTCAGCATCCCCACCGCTATCGGCCGCCAGTCCGGGGCCGATCCGTTCAGCCCCACCGCCTGGATCAGCCGGTCCACCTTCTCCGCCACCCCCTCATGCTCGCTCTCCAGCCCCGCCAAGCTGATCCCCAGAAACGCCGGCACCTGGCCCACCGCGATCAGCACCCCCGCCCCCGCGCTGAACCCCACGATCACCGAGTGGCTCACGAACCGCACCAACTCGCCCATCCGCGCCAGCGCGAACGCCAACTGCATCGCCCCCGCCGCCAGCGTCAGCATCACCGCCACCCCGATCGCCGCCTCCCCGCCCGCCGGCACCGCCGCCGCCACCAGCGTGCTGCTCACCAAGAGGCTCATCGTGTTCGTCGGCCCGATCGCCAGGTGTCGGCTCGACGTCAACAGCGAACCCACGATCGCCCCCACGATCGCCGTGTACAGCCCGTACACCAGCGGCACCCCCGCGATGCTCGCAAACGCCAGCGACTGCGGCACCGCCACCAACGCCACCGTCAGCCCCGCGTTCAGGTCCCCCCGCAGTTTGCCCGGCCGATACCCCCGCACCGCCGACCACAGCGACGCCCCCGACGACAGCACCGGCTGCGCCGCGAACCTCCCCGCTTGCCGACACGTCACCCAAGTTTCGCGGGCCACTCCCATGTCGCCCACCCTAGCAACTCGCCCCGACGCCGTGTGTACCCCGATGCAGGCGCAAATCATTTAGCCCCGGGTCAATGACCCGGGACCGCCCTTGAGTGATTCATGACGAACTAAATCAGCACAGCGCTACGGTCAACGCAAACCGCCACCCGACGCCGAAACACCTACGCCGCCGCCCGCTCCCCGAAAAACCGCAGCGCGTTCTCCACCGCGTGCTCCGGCGGCCCGCCCGCCACGCCGCCCGTCCAGTCCAGAAAGTCCACCCCGCACCCCGACTCGGCCAGCGCCACCTGGAACGCCTCTGCCGCCCACAGTTTTTCCGGATCGTCCCCCTCCCCGCACCCGACCAGCCACGCCACCCCGCCCGCCTCGCCCGGCACCGACCACGCCGTCGCGTCGTAAACCGCGCACGCCGACACCCGCCCGGCGTGCTCCCCCACAAACCGCAGCGCCGCGTCCGCCCCCGCCCCCACGCCGTACACGCAGCACCCCGCCGAAACCTTCCGATCGCTCGCCGCCACCGCTTCGTCCAACGCCTTCTCCATGCCGGCCGAACCCGCCCCCGGGTCCACCTCGATCAGCAACGCCGGAAAGTCCAGACACCCCGCCGCCAGCGCCACCAGCCGATCGCCTTCCCCGTCTGCCGCTCCCGCCAAGCACAAAATCGGCGTTAACGGCCCCGAGGCGTCGGACATCAGAACACGAGGCGTTTGATCGTTCATCCGAAATCTCCACCAGCGACAGGATTCATCCCAATTTCATCGGCTGCCCCCCCCCGTCAGATAAATCCCACCCACCGCCGCCGCGGTCTGGTCTCACCTCACTGCCCAACCCCCACTGCCCAATCATCACATCCGGATCCCTTCCTCCGGGATCCGTCCGAACGCGATCTTGTCGTCCATCACGTACGCCGCCACCGCCGCCATCGACCCCGGGTAGATCGCGTTCCGCCCGATCTTCGGCCCGAACTTCAGGTTGATCGCGTCCAGCGCCGCCGACAGCCGCTGCGGCCGGTCCGCCCCCGGAAACAGGTTCCCCGGCGTCGACGACGACGACGCCAACCCCCCCAGATCCACCGACACTTTTTTCGGCGTGGAAAACCCCTCGTTCACCCCCGCGACCTCTGCCCATCTCCCGGGCCCCCGCATCCACAACCGCTCCAAATGCTCGACCACCGACGGCGTGTCGTTGACCCCCGGAAGTTCGATCTCGTCGATCCACGACAACTTCGATTCGAAGGATACGTGCGCCCGCAGCCGGTGCGCAAAGTACCCGTCCCGCCGACACCGCATCGCCGCCTTGCACAGCAGCCGGGTCAGGATCGCGTACGCCCCGTCGAGGTTCCGGTATTTCGGCGGCAGGATGTGGGCGTGCCCCATGCTCCGCCGCCGCGTCGCCGGCTCGACCGGGTCTACTCCGTGAAACCCCGACCAGAAATACTCCCCCTGCACCGACCCCCAGACCCGTCGACAGTCCGCCCGACTCATTTCCCACAACTTTCCGGGGGTGTCCACGTCCGCCGCCCGCAGCCGGGTATCCATTCCTTCCCCGATCCCCGGGATATCGCTCAGCTTCATCGACGCCAGCTTCTCCGGCATCTCGTCCATGGTCAGGGTCGTCAGCCCGTCGGGCTTGTGCAGCTCACACGCCGTCTTCGCCAGCAGCCGCGACGGCGCCAGCCCCACCGAGCACGGCAGCGCCCCGTCGAAATCCTCGAAGATCTGCCGCTTTACCCGCCGCGCTAACGCCTCCGCTTCCGCGGGCTCCCGCTCGGGCCCCAGCAGCCGGACCGCCCACTCGTCGATCGAGTACGTCGTCGTGATCGGCACGTGCTTCTCGATGCTCTGCTTCACCGCCTCGTGCAGCTTCACGTACCGCGCCGGCCGCGCCTGCAGCAGCGTGATGTCCGGGCACAGCCGCCGCGCCTCCGCCGCCCGCGTCATGTTTACCCCGCACCGCTTCGCCTCGGCGCTCGCCGCGATCGTCATCCCCCCCTCGGCCAACACCGGACACACCCCCACCGGCCGCCCCCGCAGCTCCGGCGCGTCGTACTGCTCGCACGACGCAAAGAAGCTGTTCATGTCCAAAAAGAACCACCGCAGCGGCGGTCGGGCCGTGCGGCTTGGGGGTCGGTTTGCCGCCGCCGTAGCCCCGATCGGGCGCGGTGTCGGTCTGGTTTTGGGGGTCTGGTCTGCCGTGTTGTGCTGCGCACCGACCGTAACCAGACCACCCTCGGCGGACTTTCGGTTCGCCCAGTCTCCGGACGCGACGGACCATGAGGAAACGGCTGCCGGCATATCCTTATTTTAACCTAACAAAATAGTTAGTCAACCTCGTGAAAGCCGTCTTTCGGTGGTGGAGGACTGTGGTGGGATGAGCGTCCCGCCCGTCGTTCGGGCGCAGCCCGAAATCGTTGAGTCCGTCAGCCCTTCGGGCTGATGACGGGCAAGACGCCCATCCCCCCTTGGCCAACACCGGACACACCCCCACCGGCCGCCCCCGCAACTCCGGCGCGTCGTACTGCTCGCACGACGCGAGGAAGCTGTTCATGTCCAAAAAGAACCATTTCAAACGCACGCCAGCACCTCCCCCCGGAAGTTCCCCCGCTTTCTTCCATCAACCACGCGGCGTCCGGCCCATAATTCCAAACATTATCCAATCAAATATAGCTATCAGCGCGTCTTGTCCACCGGTAAACTCTTTTTAGAGGTGTTCTATGGGTTTGGACGGCGTTGAACTCGTGATCGAAGTCGAAGAGCAGTTTGGCATCGAGATCGCCGATGCCGAAGCCGAATCCGTACAAACCGTTGGTGATCTCTACGCCTTGGTTCAGGCCAAGGGGGTGGTCGGCGATGTCCGAACGCCGTGTGTTCTGCGACCGGTCTTCCGAAAACTCACACGAGCCATCGACGACACCGCACCGGGCCCGTCTCCGCGATGGCGTCCCTCAACACCCCTCCGCGACGTGTTCGGGCCCGGTCGAACGGTCGAGATCTGGCCACGGCTCGAACGGGCGACCGGCTGGCGGATGCCCGAACTCGTTCGGCCGCGTGCCCTCGTCTGGGCGTCGATTGTGCTCAGCGTCTCCGCCGCGGTAACTGCGGCCGCATGGATTGCACAGTGGATATGGAGCGAGGGCTGGGATGTCGCTCTGTCCGCCGCGGGTGTGATTGGGCTTTTCGTTGGTGCTTTCGTCGGCATGGGCTTGGTCTACGCCACGCGATGCACCCGACGGTGTGCCCCCGCGGACACCCTCGGTGAATTCACACGGCTGGTGAAATCGAAAAATGGCCCAGCGATCGCCGCGGACTACGGCGGCATCTCAGAAGACGACGCGTGGGCGACCATCCGCCAAATCGTGGTCGAAGTCTTGGGGGTCCGGCCCGAAGAGGTCAGGCCCGAAGCCCGATTCATCAAAGACCTGGGCATGAACTGATAGACGGGACGGCTCGGAATCAGATTCGAGCCATGCGGAAGACTTACGACATCCTGGTCGTCGGCGGCGGGCACGTGGGCGCGGAGATGGCTGCGGAGCAACGCTCGTGGGGCTGCGGGGGGAAGTCCCCTCTTTCAACTCCCCCGGAGTCGGCGCTACTTTGGTGGGGTTGATGAATCGTGACTCGCCGGTCAACGCCGCCGTTGACGCCACCGGAGATCCCGAATGCCCTGCCCCCGATCACACCCCCGTGCCCTTTGGCTGACGATTGGTTTGGCCGTCGCGGGATTACCGACGTTGACCGTCGAAGCCGAACCGGCACCCGGGTTTCATCTGTCCGAGCCGATCGAAAAACAGATGGCGCCCGTACAACGGCTGCTGCACGGCCGGGCCGAGGCGACGTTCGCCGATTTCCCGATCGCGCTGGGCCAGGCGTTCGGCCCGGTAAATCGGGCGATCGCGGAACACGGCATCCAGACCACCGGCCCGGCGATCTTCATCTACGAGGGTACCACCTCCGACCCGCAGGCCCCGTTTACGTTGACCACCGGGTTCCCGACCGCCGAGGGCACCGAAGCACCCGCGGGCCTGGCGCTCAGGACCCTGCCGGCCGTCCGCGTGGTCTCGGCCTACTACACCGGATCGCTGCGGGACATCGGCGAGGCGTGGCGAATATTCAACGAGCAGGTCGCCGACGCGGGCTACCCCACCGGCGGGACCGCCTACGAGTTGTACCTGTACTGGGAAGGCGACGATTCGGACAACAACGTGGTCGAGTTGCAGCTGACGCTGAACGACGGCTGAACGCGGCGGCATCTCGGAAGCCGACGCGTGGGCGACCATCCGCGAAATCGTGTCCCACGTCATCGGGGTCCGGCTCGACGAGGTAAGAGCCGAAGCCCGATTCGTCGAAGACCTGGGCATCGACTAACGGACAGGACAGCTCGGATAAGATTTCAGCCATGCACAAGGCCTGCGACGCCCCG
>JBCBSA010000063.1:0-10967 GCA_039819425.1 Planctomycetota bacterium | reverse complement strand
CGACCGACACCCCCGCCTTGAGCGCAAACAACACCCGCTTCTTCGTCGCGTTCCCCGGCTTGCCCTGACCCTTCGCAAACTCCTCCAGCGAAGCCCGGGGAGGGGAAGGCGTGTCGCCGCTCTCGCGCGTCGGTTCGTCCACCGGCGCAGCGGCGGCGGACTCGGGGCCCTGATCAACCGGATTCATGGGGTGCAAAGTAGCGGGCATGGATCAGCCTTGAAAACCAAACGCCCCCCGGAAAACCAAACGCCCCCGCGCGCACCAACGAACGACGGCCCCGCCGCGGCTCAGAGCTCCACGCCGCGGTGCAGCCCCTCGGGGTACCCCGGGAACTCGCCCTTGAGGATCCCGTGTTCGAAGTACCACTCGGCCGTGCGGTACACGCCCTCCCGGCCCGTGATCTGGGGGTCGTAGCCCAGCACCCGCTTCGCCTTGGCGTTCGTGAACTCGCGGTTGTTGATGAACACGTGCGCCCGGCGGCGGTGGATCGGCGGGTGGATCCCGAACGGCACGCACACCTTCTCCACGACGTACGCCGCGGCCAGCAGCGGCGTCACCGGCCAGTGGACCTTCGGCTCCTTGCCGTTGGTCGCGTCGGCGACGTAGTGCACTAGGTCGTTGAGCTTCAGCTCGTCGGGGCCCGACAGGATAAACACCTCGCCGAGTGCTTCGTCCTTGTCCGCCATCAGCCGCACGCCGGCGACCAGGTCGTCGATGTAGACCATGCCGAAGTGCGGCTCGCCGTCGCCGAACATCACGAACCGGCCCTTCTGCACGGTGCTGAACAGCTTGACCAGCCGCATGTCGCCGGCCCCGTAGATCCCCGCCGGGCGGAAGACCGTGGCGGGCTGGCCCTGCTCGATCGCCTCGTGGACGAGCTGCTCGCCTTCCCACTTGGTCACCTGGTAGATGTCGCCCGGCGTGATCGGCGCGTCCTCGCCAGCCGGGGCCCGCTCCGGGGGGATGTGCCCGTGCACGCCGCCCGTCGAGCAGTGGATCAGCCGCTCGGCCCCGTGCTTCCTGCACGACGCCAGCACGTGCGCCACCCCGTCGCGGTTCACCGCCCGGTAGTAGCCGTCGAGGTGGCCCGACGTCCGGAAGCACGCGGCGATGTGGTACACCTTCTCGCAGCCCGCCACCGCCCGGTCCACCGCCTCGGCGTCGGTGATGTCGCCCCAGGCGATCTCCACGCCGTAGGCCTCCAGCTTCTTGATCCGCTCGGGGTCCGACGACTCCCGGCACATCCCGCGCACCTTCTGCCCGTCCCGCGCCAGCGACGCGGCGATGTTGTAGCCCAGAAAACCCGTTGCGCCCGTGACCAGTGCGTCCATGTCTAAGCCGTCTCTCTTTTCAGCGGAGGCCCACCACCCTTCAACTCGGCCGCCCCTTTGGCGGTGCCGGTCTTGGGTTTGATTTCGTGTTCGAGCCCGTCGTAGAACCGCCGCAGCCTCTCCCGGTAGGCGTCTCGGCTGAACTCCCGCTCGACGTACGCCCTGCCCGCCGCGCCGACCTCCGCCCGCCGCTGGGCCGACTCGGCCAGCTCCACCATCGCCTTGCCCATCGCCTCGGCCGTCGGCTCGACCAGCACCGACACCCGGTCGTCCATCACCTGCGTGTGCGTCAGAAGCCGCGTCGCCAGCACCGGCTTGCCGCTCTGCAAATAGCTGTAGACCTTCATCGGCGTGTTGTCGCCCTTGATCCGCGGCGACACCAGCACGTCGGCGTGCTCCATCACCCGGCCCAGCCGATCGATCGGCACCGGGCCCACGAACCGCACCCGGCCGACCGTCACCAGGTCCCGCGCCTTGGTGCTGTAGTGCTCGATCTTGCTCTCGGTCCCGCCGACGACGATCAGCTCCGCCTCGCCGCTCTCCCGCGCCGCGAGCTTGAACGCGTCGAGCATCAGGTCCACGCCCTGGTACGGCTCGAGGTTGCCCACGTACATGAACCGCACCCCCTCGGGCGGGCCCGGCGCCTCGACCAGCGCCGGCGGCAGCTCGCCGTCGGCCGTCCCCGTGTTCGGGATGTCCGGCAACAGCGCCACGTTCCCCGCCGGGTGCATCGGCTTCGCCTCATCCACCAACGCCGGGCACACCGCCAGGACCCCCGCCGACGCCGCGATCGATTTCTTCTCGAGCCACTCGAACACCCACGACGCCGGCGTCAGCCACGGGCTCTTCTCTACCAGCTGCGCGCTCATCCGCGAGTCCATGTCGTACACGAACGGCATCCCGAACCGCCGCCCGAACCACGCCGCCAGAAACACCGCCTCCTCCCCGGCATGGATCACGTCGTACGGCTCACCCGCCGCCGCCGCGTCGCGGATCATCCGCTTCGCCCGGCCGTACAGCCACACGTCGCTCACCAGCTTCTGCCACGACACGCCGATCGGCACCCGGTCCACGCCCCACGGCCGATCGATCCGGTGGTGCGCGACGCCGGCGAGGTCCGTGATGTCCTCGCCTTCGTGGAACGACAGCACGTCGACGCGGTGCCCCTGCGCCGACAAGCCCTCGAGCACCGCCCGCACCGCGATCGGCGTGCCGCGCGGGACAAACAACGGATGCGGAGCGAGCACCAGAACTTTCACGCCGCCCCCCCCGAGTACGTCGGCGTCTCCGAACACCCGGCCAAGACCCGCTCGGCCGCCGCGCGCAACGCCGCCACCGCGTCGGCGGGCCCGACGCCGTCGAGCCGGCGCTGCGTCAGATCGTCCAGATAAACCACAGCCTCCTCATCGGCCAACCGCCGCAAAGTCTGTTCCACGTCCCCGGCTCCGATAAGCTCACGCAAATCGCAAAGCCCCGCCGTCGGCGAAGGCGTCGGCCGACCCATGCCTTGCTGTGGCGACAGACGCTCTCCCGGGAACACCTTCCCAAGCGCCCGCGCCGCCTCCAGCCGGGCCGTCGTGTACTTGTGCCCCGCCAGGCTGTAGCAGCCGTTGCCGTGGTCGTGGAACGGCGCGACGTGCGACATCTCCGCCTCCCCCGCCGCCGCCGCCGGGAGCTGCCCCGCGTACACGTGCCGCACCCGGTCCCGCGTCAGCCCCCACCCCGGCACCGCCCGGTTCAGGTCGCCCAGAAACCCCTCGATCGCCTCTTCCGGGGGCGTGCGGTCGTCGGCGTCCCGCCCCTCCCACGCCAAGTGACACGTCCCCGCGTGCACCCCGCCGTGCCACGGCACCAGGAAATACATCGTGCCTCTTCCGCGGTCCGGCGCCACCGCTACCGCCGACGCGCTCACCGGCTCCGCGTCCAGCACCAGGTTGAACGCCAGCGACCGCGGGAACAGCCGCGGCACGTCCCGGTCCACCGCCGCCGCCACCTCCCGGCACCACCCCCCCGCGCAGTTCAATACACGTTTGCTGCGGAAGGTGTACTGCTGTCCGCTCGCCGTGTCCTCGGCTTCAACGCCGGTGACTTTTCCGTCCTCCACGACCACGCCCGTCGCCCCGACGTAGTTCAGCTGCGTCGCCCCGCACGCCGCCGCCCACCGGTGCAATTCCATCTGTAGCCGTTCGCTGCCGAGCATCAGCCCGTCGAACCACTGCGCCGTCCCCTTCAACCCTTCCGTATCGACCGCGGGAAACGCCGCCCTCGTCGCCGCCACCCCGAGCACCGCCCCGTTGCGCAGCCGCGCTTCCGGGGGCACGCCGCGGTTGCGGTCCAGCGACATCACTTGGTTCATCGCCAACGCCATCCGAAACACGCCCGGCCGCTTCAGCCCCCGGTTGTACAACGGCATCAGGCACGACAACGGCCGACACAGCTCCGGGAAGTTCGCCATGAACCACCGCCGCTCGCCCACCGAGTCGCGGAACCGCCGCAGGTCCAGGTTCTGCAGGTACCGCAGCCCGCCGTGTAGGATCCGCAGGCTGTTGAAGCTCGACCCCGACCCGAAGTCCCGCTTCTCCAACAGCAGCACCCGCTTGCCCGCCCGCGCCGCCTCCAGCGTCGCGCACACCCCATAAATCCCCCCGCCCACGACGACCAGGTCGTACTCCCGCTCCGCCGCCGCCGCGGGATCCCGCACAAGTTTTCCATTGCGCGCATTTGCTGTCACAGCCGCGCTCCGATCTGCTGCGCCACCGCCGCGAAAAGCCCCACCCGCCCGCCGAACGTCTCGCCGCTCGGCCCCACGTCCCGCAGCGCTCCCACCAGCGCATCGACCCACGCGTCCCCGTCGTCCGTCCCGCCCGGCACCTCGACCACCACGCCCCACGACCCCGCCCGCGTCTCGCCCGCCGCCAACGGCAGCGGGTCCGTCCCCACCAGCACCGTCCGCCCCCGCTCCCGCGCCAGACGCAGCAACGCCGTGTCGCTCCCCGACGACCACCCCGGCCGCCCCCCGTTGTCCCCGAACGCCACGTCCGCCGGCCCCTCTTCGATCAGCCGCCGCACCCGCCCGCCACGCCGCCCCGTCCACTTCCCCACCCCGTATGGCACCACCACAAGTGCCCGACCCTCTCTCACCGCCTCCAAACTCGCCGCCAAGTCCATCCCGTCCTCCACCTCGGTTAGGCCGCGCCCGATCCCGAGCACCTCCAGCCCGTTGTCACATCGCACCTGCCGCCCCGCCACCACGACGACCTCTCCGCCGTCATCGCTCACCGCGGAAAGCACCCGCTCCCCCTTCGCCTCGAACCGCCAACGCCCCGCACGCTCCTCGTCACGCAGCCGTTCAAACCCGCCCGCGCCCGCCACTTCCGTCAGGCACAAAACACCCCGCCCCCCCGGAAGCGTCGTCGCCCCCGCCGCGGCGAAGTGCTCCGCCGCCGCATCAAAGAACCGCTCCACGTCGAACCGCGCGTGCAGGTGCGCGTGCGTGTCCACGTACCACCGATTCGGCTTGTCCAGGTCGAGGCTCAACGCCGGCACTCCACGCCAACAGGTTCAGGCCGCGCTCGTCGCCGCGTCCGCCGGTGATTCCGGGGTCGGTTCCGGGGTGACTTCCGGGTGGGCTTCCGGGGGAGCCTCGGCGCGATACGCCCGCCGCACCTTGTACGGCCGCAGCGACTGGCTCTCGTAATAAATCCGCACCATCAGTTCCGACAACACCCCCATCATCAGAAAGATCACGCCGATCAAAAACGTCATCATCGAGAACAGCAGGAAGATGTTGCGGTTCAGGCTCAACGGCTCGCCGTTCTCGGTCCAGATCACGCCGTACTTCTGGAACACCGCGATCGCCAGCGCCACGAACGACACCGTGATCGTCAGCGCCGCCAGCTTGCCGAAGAAGTAGATCGGCTTCGTGCCGTAGTCCCCCAGGAACTTCACCGTCAACAGGTCCAGCAGCACCTTGAACGTCCGCTTGAGCCCGTACTTCGACGCCCCGAACTCGCGGGCCCGGTGGTTTACAACCTGATCGGTCACGCGGGCGCCGCGCCACTTGCAGATCGCCGGCAGGAACCGGTGCATCTCGCCGTACAGCGTCACGTCCTCGAGCACCTCGCGGCGGTAGGCCTTGAGCGAGCAGCCGAAGTCGTTGATCTCCGTGGTCCAGGTCAGCTTCTTGATCAGCCGGTTGGCGATCTTCGACGGCAGCTTCCGCAGCAGCGCCCCGTCTTTGCGGTCCTTCCGCCAGCCGCTGACGATGTCCCACTTGCCGGGCTCGTCGCCGTTCTCGTCGAGTTTGGCGACGAGCTTGGGGATGTCCTTGGGGTCGTTCTGCAGGTCGCCGTCCATCGGGACGATCACCGCGCCGCGGGCCGCGTCGAACCCGGCGGCCATCGCCGCGGTCTGGCCGAAGTTGCGCATCAATTCAATGACGGTAACCCGCGGGTCGTCGCCCGCCGCGGCGCGCAGCCGGGCGACCGACTGGTCCCACGACCCGTCGCTGACGAAGATCGCCTCGTAGCGGTACGCCCCGTCGTCCATCACCGCGGCGACCTCTTCGTACAGCTTGGCGACGCTGTCCTCTTCGTTGAAGATCGGTACGCAGATCGATACGTCGACCGACGGGTCGCGCTTCGAGCCGGTCGGCGTGGCGGGGTGGGGGCGGGGGTCTTGCATGACGGGTCTCTCAGGCCGGGGTCGGTTCCGGTGCGGGAGTTGATGTTTCGTGATCGGATGAAGGGGCGGGTTTGCGTCGGTTGGCGTCGTCGATCGCCGCCGTCGCCGCGGCCTTGCCCTTGAGCAGGCTGGCCCACTGGTAACGGCGCAGGAACCGGCGGAACGCCGGGTCGTCGTACCGCGGCCGGCCGGCGAGCATCGCTTTGACGTAGCCCCACCACATCGCCAGCCCACCGACTACCACCGGCGGCCGCGTCATGCGGAACGCCGCGCTCGCGGTCATGTACGCCCACCCCGTGCCCATGAACCACTGCCCGAAGCCGTGCCGCATCCGCCCGGTCAGCACGCCCTTGTGGCTCGATCCCATCGGCCGCAGGTGCAGGAACCGCAGCTCCGGGTCGTCCCACGACCGGGCGATCCAGCCGTTCATCCGGCAGCGGTGGCAGTCGATGCCGTCCCACATGACTTCCCGCACGAACCCGCCGATGTCGCGGAAGCAGGCGGTGCGGTAGAACTTGATCATGCCCACGGACATCTCGTCGCCGCAGGCCTCGCTGACGAGCGGTCCTTCGAAAGACTTGGCTTGGTTTCCGGGGGCGGGGAAGTACGCTTTGCCCGAGCACGTCCCCAGCCGCGGCTCGTCTTCCATCCGGCCCATGAGCGTCTCGAAATACCTCCGGGGGAGGTCGAGGTCGAGGTCGAGTTTGCAGACGTAGTCGAAGCCGTCCGGGTCGATCGTCTCGTAGCCGGCGTAGAACGCGTCGATCACGCCCGGCCCCACCTTCCGCTCGCCGCGGTCCGTCCGCGTCACCACCTCGACGAACTCATACCGCTCCGCAAACTCTTGCAAGATTCCGGGGGTGGCGTCGGTGCTGCCGTCGTCGACGATGACCCACTTGGCCGGTAGCACGCTCTGGGCGCACACGCTCTCCAGCGTCCGCCGGGCGTACTCCGCCTCGTCCCGCGTCGGGCTGATCAAGCAGTACCGCCGACCCGCCTCAGACATGTCCCACCACCTCCCCCGACCCCGGGAGGTTCCGCGGCCCGGCCGTGTGCGTCTGCGCCGACGCCCGGGCGAACGCCGCTTCCAATCTGTCGAGGTTGACCGACATCGAGAACTCCTCTTCCACCCGCCGCCGACCCGCCGCGCCCAGACGCCGACGTTCCTCGGGGTCGCCCCACAGGCGCACCAGAGCGTCGGATAACTCATCGACCGCCCCGGGCGTCACCATCAGGCCCGTCTGGTTATCGGCCACCAACTCCCGGATCGTCACCAAGTCCCCGCTCATCACCGGCACCCCCCGCGCCATCGCCTCCATCAGCACCACCGGGATGCCGTCCCGGTCCCCGTCCGCCGCCTCCCGGCACGGCAGCACCACCGCCGCGGCTTTTCCCATCCACTCCCGCACCGCCGCGTTCGGCAACGCCCCCGCAAAGTCCACCCGATCCATCACCCCAAGCCCCTCCGCCAACCCCCGCAGCGCTGCTTCCTCCGGCCCGTCCCCCACCAGCGTCAACCGCATCGACGGGTCGTCGATCCGAGCCAACGCTCGCAGCAACACATCGAATCCCTTCTTCGGCACCATCCGCCCCACCGCCAACAACGTTTCCCCTTCGCCGGGATCGACCGTCGTGAACTCGCCCACGTCCACCCCGCACCGCACGATCGGCAGCTTGGCCTCCGACAGCGACGGCTCGAATTCACGGTAGAACCCGCGGTGCCACGCACTGATGCACGCCACAAACGCCGCCCGCCGCAGTTTCGTCCGCAGCGCCGAACGGTCCCGGAACAGGTCCGCCGCGTGCCCCGTGAAGCTGAACGGAACGCCCAGCGCCTCGGCACAAGCCATCGCCACCGTCGCCGGCACGTGCGCCATGTGCGCATGCACGTGAGTAATTCTTCGATCTCTAACACGCCGAGCCAGCGCATACCCCGCCTCGCTCTGAAACACGTACTTCGGCCAGTACGTCGGCGGAGTCTCGAACAGCCCACGCACCGGCCGCCACCACCGCATCCGGGCCGCATCGAGATGCACCGCCAGCTTGCCGCGGACCCCTTCGCCGTAGACGCGCATCGCCTCCGCCGCCAACGTGTCCAACTCGGCATCGCCGAGGTCTCTTTCCGACGCGTTGACCGACGCAACGCTCACCGCGACGCCGCGACGCCGCAGCCCGAGCACCTCGCGGTACACGAACGTCTCGCTGCGCTTGGGCAGCACCGCGCCGACGTAGAGGATGTGCGGGGCCGGGCCGCTCACGTCGCCGGGGCCTCCGACGATTTGTATTCGATGATTTTTCCGACCCGGCCCCGGCGTCGGTTTCGGCGAAACTTCGCCTGCCCCAATTGATTAGCGAACTTACCTATGACCGTGAATACGGCGTAGAGCGCCGCGTCCCGCGAACGATCGCCGTAGCGTGAACGGCGGTAAAGCCAAATTTTCAACGCGAGTATCGGGTAGCCCAGCAGACATACCAGTATGGCGAGAGCATACCACGGGGCCCACGGCGGCATGATGATCATGCTGAACAACATCACGATGATCATCGCGGGCAAAATGCCGGCCCAAAATTCCATGCTCCGCGCCTGCTTCACGTTGTGCCCATCGGTCTTGCCGTGCATCGCGGCGCCCTGGGCGTAGGCGTGGCCGGCCCGGACGTTGCGCCTCCACCACTGGCTGAACTTCGTCATCGCCGCGTCGTGCAGCGTCATCTCGGCGTCGAGGCGTTCGATCAACCAACCGGCTTGTCGCAGGCGGACGCACATCTCCGGTTCTTCGCCGGCGATGACCGTCGGGTTGTATCCGCCGACTTCGCGGAGCGCCGCCGCACGAAACAACGCGTCGCCGCCGCAGGAGCGGGCGGTGCCGACCGGCGTGTCCCACTCCATGTCGGTCAGGCGGTTGTAGACCGTCGCGTCGGGGAAACGCTCCCGGCGGCGGCCGCAGACCACGGCCAGCTTGTCGTCTTCGTCGAGCGCGGCGACCGCGGCGTCGAGCCAGCCGTCGACCACTTCGCAGTCCCCGTCGATCATCTGGACGTACTCGACCCCCGGAAGAATCTGCTGCAAGCGGGCAAAGCCTTCGTTGCGAGCGCGGGCGGCGGTAAACGGGATCGACAGGTCGAGCTCGACCACCTCGACGCCCAGCGACTCGGCCAGTTCGACGCTGCCGTCGGTCGACCCCGAGTCGACGTAGACCACGGCGGCGACCCGGTTGACCACCGACTCCAGGCAGCGGCGGAGCCGTTCGCCCTCGTTGCGGCCGATCGCGACGACGCCGACGGGGTGCGTCGCGGTGGCGGTCGCACCGCCCGGCACCGGTACGCGTTCGGGCTGGGGCAGCGGTTGTTCACTCACGCCGACGCTTCCTCGATCTTGTGGGGCGGAGCCGGGAGCGGCAGGACGCGGGCGGGGATGCCCACGGCGGTCGAGCCGGCGGGCACGTCCTTGACGACCACGGCGTTGGCGCCGATCTGCGCCCCGTCGCCGATCGTGACCTTACCCAGCACGACCGCGCCGGCGCCGAGGCTGACGCCGTTGCCCAGGACGGGGGCGTCGTCGGGTTCGTCCTCGCGGCGGAGGCCGAGGGTGACGCCTTGGCGGATGACGCAGTCGTCGCCGATGACGCAGTTGCCGTGGATGACGATACCGGACTGGTGCTCGACGACGACGCGTCGGCCAAGGGTGGCGGAATAGGGCAGCTCGATGCCGTAGCGGTTGCGGACACGGCGGTACAGCATGCGGTAGAAGATGCTGAACGGGGCGCGGAGGAGCTTGGGGCGGACGCCCATGCGCCAGACGCCGAAGCGGTGGACGGCCACGGCGCGGAACCCGGGCCGGGTCCAATCGCGGCGGTGCGCGGCGTAGTCCTCTTTGAGCAGGGCCCAGAGGCCGGGTTGTTTCGCCTGATCGGGCATGGGCAAACGCGAAGCGGACAAGGTCAGCGGAAGCCGCGGGCGAAGACGCTGTGGCGGACGAAGTCGGACAGCAGTTTCTCGGGGTCGGTGTCGGGTCGGCGGGTGAGCTTGACGCGCAGGCGGTGCAGCGCGAAGCCGAGGATGAAGGCGGCGTCGGCGGCGGCGGCGGCGAGCCGGCCGTGGTTCTTGACGAAGTAGCGCTTGCGGGACTCGAACCAGTACGCGGGTCGGCGTTTGGCGGGTCGGGCGGTGGTGTTCTTGGCGGTGACGCCCGAGGCGGCGCCGACGAGGTGGACGACGCGGCTGTCGGGGACGTACCAGGCCTCGAACCCGGCGCGGGCGGCGGCGAGGCAGAAGTCGGTCTCCTCGAAGTACATGAAGTAGTTGTCGTCGAGCGGGCCGACGCGGTCGAAGACGTCGCGGCGGACCAGGAGCGACGCGCCGGCGAGCCAGCCGGTGCGGTGCGGCTCGTCGCGGGCGGGGGGGGCGACCACGTGGTTCTTGAGGAGCCGGGTGACGGGGCCGAAGCGGACCGCGCCCTCGAAGTTGCTGAGGACCGAGGGGAAGCGGAAGGCGGAGTTCTGCGCGGTGCCGTCGGGGTCTTCGAGCCGGCTGCCGGCGAGACCGACGTCGGGGTGTTCGTGCATGAACCGGAGCAGGGCCCCGATCGCGCCGGGGCGGACGACGGTGTCGGGGTTGAGCAGCAGCACGAAGTCGGGCGGCGGGTCCTCGGCGAGGGCGGGGACGATCGCGGCGTTGTTCCCGCCGGCGAACCCGGCGTTGGTGTCGCGGACATCGAGCGTGGCCCACGGCGACCAGCCGTGTCGGTCGATCGCGTCGCGCAGCCGGTCGGCCGAGTCGTCGGCGCTGCCGCCCTCGACGACGGTGACGGCGGTGCCGGGGTGGGCGGCGACCTCGGGCTCGAGCGAAGCGAGGCAGTCGGCGGTGAGGTCGGGGGTGCGGTAGTTGACGATGACGATGCGCAGCCGGACGGCCGGGGGGGCTTGCGGGGGCGCGTTGGCCGCGGGACCGAGGTC
>JBCBSA010000062.1:0-10993 GCA_039819425.1 Planctomycetota bacterium | reverse complement strand
TTTGAGTTGAAAGGGGCGGGGGGGCACGCGAGGTTCCGGGAACTCGCTGAGGCGGGGGGGAACACGGTCCGGCTGTGGGGGGTGGGCGACGGCACGGAGCGCACCCTCGACGCGGCGCACGCCGCGGGGCTGAAGGTGGTGGTGGGGCTGTGGCTGGGGCACGAGCGGCACGGGTTCGATTACGGCGACGCCGGGGCGGTGCGGGAGCAATTCGAGAAGACCAAGGCCGACGTGCTGCGGTTTAAGGACCACCCGGCGGTGCTGATGTGGGGCGTGGGCAACGAGATGGAGGGCTTTGGCAACGGTGACAACCCCGATGTGTGGCGGGCGGTCAACGACGTGGCCGAGATGATCCACGAAGTCGATGGTAAGCACCCGACGATGACGGTCACGGCCGAGATCGGCGGGGAACGTATCGCGTCGATCAACCGGTGGTGCCCGGCGATCAACCTGCACGGGATCAACAGCTACGGCGGGGTGCACTCGATCCCCCAGCGGTACCGGGAGGCGGGCGGGGTGAAGCCGTACCTGGTGACGGAGTTCGGCCCGCCGGGGGTGTGGGAGCAGGCGGACAACGACTGGGGCGTGCCGGTGGAGAAGACGAGCACGCAGAAGGCCGAGGTGTACCGGTCGGCGTACGCGGCGTTGGCGGCGGACCCGTTGTGCCTGGGGTCGTTCGCGTTTCTGTGGGGACACAAGCAGGAGGCGACCGCGACGTGGTTCGGCATGTTTCTGCCCGACGGCACGAAGCTGGGCGCGGTGGACGCGATGACCCGGGCGTGGAGCGGGTCGCCGCCGGCGAACCGTGCGCCGGTGGTCGAGCCGATGGAGGTGGTCGGCGCGGCCGTGGTGCGGCCCGGGGCGGAGGTCGAGGTGACGCTGGCGGCGAGCGACCCGGACGGCGACCCGCTCCGGACCGAGTGGGTGCTGCTGGCCGAGGACGAGGACCGGATCACCGGGGGCGACTACCGCCCGACGCCGCCGGCGTTCCCCAAGGCGATCGTCGCGTCGGCGACCGACCGGGCCCGGCTGACGATGCCCGAGCGCGGGGGCAACTACCGGCTGTACGCCTACGTCCGTGACGGCCAGGGCAACGGGGCGACGGCCAACGTGCCGCTGCGCGTCGACGGCGACGCGTCGGCCGAAACCCGTGGTGCCGCTACGGCCTTGCCCCTGGTCGTCTACGGCGATGATGCCCAGGGCTCGCCGTACGTCCCGTCGGGGTACATGGGCAGCGCCCAGGCCATCTCGATCGACGAGAACGACCGGACCCGTCCGCGCTCCGGGGCGACGGCGATGAAAGTGACCTTCGGCGCGCCCGGCGGGTGGGGCGGCGTCACCTGGCAGAGCCCGGCCAACGACTGGGGCGACCAGCCCGGCGGCTTCGACCTCCGCGGCGCCGATGCGCTGGAGTTCTGGGCCCGCGGCGCACGCGGCGGCGAGAAGGTCAAGTTCGGCTACGGCATCCTCGGCCGCGACAAGACCTACCACGACACCGCCAAGGCCGAGGCCGAACACACGCTCACCACCGAGTGGACGAAGTACACGTTCGATCTCGACGGCCAGGACCTGAGCACGATCAAGACGGGCTTCTATTGGGTCTTGGCGGGGCAGGGCCGGCCGGTGACGTTCTTCCTGGACGACATCCGGTACGTGGTGGACGCGCCTTCGGCCCCCGCCCCGGTCATAACCCCGCCGGTGGTTGAGGCGGAGGCGGCCGAGCCGGAGTAGGCGGTAGGGGGGTAGCGGTCGATGAAGGCGTCCAGACGCCCATCGCGCGCCTTTCTCATGTTGAGCGGGTGACGCGCGGCGACCCGCGTTACTTACGTCAACGCCTCCCCTACCCACACCCTGTCCATCGTTTCCCGCACCCGCGTGATCACGTCCTCACCTTCTTCCCCCGCCGCCTGCGCTTTCGCCAACGCCCATCGCAGCTTCACGTCCGCGCACGCCGCGGTCAGGCCGACCGCCGCGATCCCTCCCGCGGCCAACGCCGCCCGCCCCGACGCATAACCACCCTCACCCGTTCCCCCCTCCGGGGCGTCCCCCGCGAACGAACCCGTCAACACCACCGGCACCCCCCGCTCCGTCGCCTGACGGATCAAGCCCACCCATCCTTCCCCCGCCCCCGGAAGCTTCCCCTGCGCGTCCCCCGCGCTCTCCGGCACGTTCCCCGCACCCAGCGTTTCCAACACCAACCCGCTCGCTCGACCGTCGCCCTCCAACAACCCCCTGAACCACCCCGGTTCCACACCCGGCGTCACCCGCAGCGTCGCCACCCCCTCCGCAAACCCCGCGAAAAACGAATCACCCGTCCACTCTTTTTCCCGGCGTCGCCCCACCGCGTTCATCCCCGTCCACATCCCCCCCGCGAGTAAACCACCCAACGGCTCGGCCCCCGGCATCTCGAACCCGTCCAACGCCACGGCGCTCCGCTTCACCGCCCGGCAGCCCCGCAAAATCTCGCCGCCGAACACCACCAACACCTCCCCGAAATCCCCCGCCGCCACCTCGCACGCGTCCCGCAGATTTGTCGGGCCGTCCGGCGCTTCGTCGTCCGCCGTCCGCTGCGCCCCGGTGAACACCACCGGCCACGGCAGCGGCCCCGGCCCTAGCGCCAACGCCAACGCCGCCGCCGAGTACGCCATCGTGTCCGTCCCGTGCACCACCACGAACCCGTCGAACCCCGCGTCCCGCCGCGCGTAAACCGCCTCGGCCAAGGCCGTCCAATGGCTCGGCGTCAGGTTCACGCTGTCCAGGTTGAACAACGGCACGACCTCGAGGTCGAACTTGTCCCGGACGTCGGGGACCGCCGCGAAGGGGTCGATCGGGTCGGAAGGGGGGCGGGCCGTCCCCGCGTGGTCGCGGGCCATCGCGATCGTGCCGCCCGTCGTGACCACGCACAGCCGCGGCCGACCCGTTGCGTCCGCCATCACTTCAATCCCCCGTTGCGGACTCGGGTTGACTCGCCCCCGCCCTCCCCGACTCCACCGCCCGCGCCGCCCGCACCAGCCGCGCCTCGGCCAGCGCCGGCGCGACCACCTGCACCCCGATCGGCCGGCCCGCCTCGTCCGCCCCCGCCGGCACGCTCGCCGCCGGCAGCCCCGCCAGGTTCGCCGTCACCGAGAACACGTCGCCGAGGTACATCGCCAGCGGGTCGTCCGCCTTCTCCCCCAGCCGGAACGCCGGCTGCGGCGCGACCGCGTGCACGATCACGTCGCACTCGGCAAACGCCCGGTCGAAGTCCTCCCGGATCAGCCGGCGCACCCGCAGCGCCCGGTCGTAAACCCCCGCGTCGTACCCGGCGCTCAGCGCGTAGGTCCCCAGCATGATCCGCCGCTTCACCTCGTCGCCGAAGCCCTCGCCCCGGCTCCGCGCGATCATCTCGTCGATCGACCCCACCGCCGCGTCCGTCCGGTGCCCGTAGTGGTACCCCGCGTAACGCGCCAGGTTCGAGCTCGCCTCGGCGCTCGCGATCAGGTAGTACGTCGGGATCGCGTACGCCGTGTGCGGCAGCGACACCGGCACCGCTTCGTGCCCGAGCGCTTCCAGACGCGCGACCGTCGCGTCCACCGTCCGCCGCACCGCCGCGTCCATCCCGTCCCCGCCGTACTCCGCCGGCACCCCAATCCGCAGCGCCCCCGCCCCCGGAACTTCCCCCTCGAACGCGGGCACACCCTCTTCCAGACTCGTCGCGTCCCGCGGGTCGTGGCCGGCGATGACGCCCAGCAACAACGCCGCGTCGTCCACGCTCCGCGTGATCGGCCCCACCTGGTCCAGCGACGAGCCGTACGCCACCAGCCCGTACCGCGACACCCGGCCGTACGTCGGCTTCAGCCCCACCACCCCGCAGAACGACGCCGGCTGGCGGATCGACCCCCCCGTGTCCGACCCCAGCGCCAACGCGCACATCCCCGCCGCCACCGCCGCCGCCGACCCCCCGCTCGACCCCCCCGGCACCCGCTCGGTGTCGACGGGGTTGCGCGTGACCCCGAACGCCGAGTTCTCCGTCGACGACCCCATCGCGAACTCGTCGAGGTTGGTCTTGCCCACGACGATCCCGTCCGCCGCCCGCACCTTCGCCACCGCCGTCGCGTCGTAGGGCGGCACAAACCGCTCCAGCATCTTCGACCCGCACGTCGTCGCCGTCCCCCGCGTGCACAGGTTGTCCTTCACCGCCACCGGCAGCCCCCCCAGCGCCCCCACCGCCTCGCCCGCCGCCCGCCGCGCGTCCACCGCCGCCGCCTCGGCCAACAACGCGTCCCGATCCCGGACCGAGACGAACGCGTGGACCTCGTCTTCCCGCTCCCCGATTCGATCCAGCGCCGCCTCCATCACCGCGACGCACGTCGTCTGCCCCTCGGCCAGCCACCGAATCAACGCCGTCGCGGTTTGGTCACACAGTTCCATCGCCGAAACCAATCTCCATCGTTGCCCCCCGAACCCCCCGGACTTCGGGGAGCCTAACGCAAAACGCCGACCCGAGGGGGTCGGCGTAGCGTCCAAAAACGGTTTCGAGGTTTCGGCCCAACCGGCCGTCCCCCAAAGCGGGTGAAGAGATTCGAACTCTCGACATCTACCTTGGCAAGGTAGCGCTCTACCACTGAGCTACACCCGCGAGTTGTGACGCAAGCCGTAATGAAAGATGAGCTTACGAACCCGGCGACCGTGAGGACTTTGGTTGCTCGGCTGGGGCCCCAACCGAAACACTTCCGGGCCGAATATATTACCACACCAACCGGCTTTTGCCACCGGGTGACCGCGGATGTCTACGCCGGGGTGGTGGGTCAGCTTGAAATCTTTTGTCATTCGGCCCCCGGTGGGTCGCCGGGGCCGCCCCGGGTCATTGATCCGGGGGGGCTAGATTCAAGGCGAGCACGTCGCTGTGTTTAGATCGACCCCACGACCGAGAAATGGGCTTAAGGGTCGGGCGTGGCGACGCCCGGGGTTCACTTTGTCGGAAACCCCGGGGGGCGGAGCCGACCCGCCGCGGCCGAACCGGAGCGGACGCCACCCGATACGAGCGCGTCGATTTGTTTCGGTGTTCCCGCGACCGCGTGGCGACGGCCTGGCTTGGGCGTATCCGAGAGCGCGGTGCGGGCCGAGTCCACGGCCGAGGCCTGAGCCACGGTGCCGGCAACAGAACCCGCGCCGCGGTCGAGAGTCGCAAAGACGTTTCGGGGTCGGTGTGCCCGTAAAACCGAAGCGTGTATGGCAATCTATATATTCGCCGAAACCCGATACAAGCCGATTTATTCAGTGAAACGCAGTCCGCCACGGCCAAGGAGTTTTCGGCCGGAGCGGGGTTTCATAAGTCCGGCCGCGACTTGGCCGACGCCTACCAATCTCAGTGGGGTCCGGTTTAGTGAGTTGGTAGAACGTCGGCCAAGGTCGCGTCCAGGCATGCCTCGAGACGTGACGAGATCGCCTTGCGGTCGTCGTACGCGCCGTTTTCGATTTCGCTGCGGATGCGTTCGATCAGGCCGTGTCGGGGTTCGGGCCGGCCGGCCGTGTGTCCCTCGTCGAGGACGGATCGGCTGAAGCGCGGGCCTTGGGGGAGGGGAAGACCGGTGAAGGCGGCAGAAGACATGGTTGAGGACTCCGTTCCAGTAAGGAGCACATTCCTTGTGCTAATCCGGCATATTGTCCTCGGTTTTTTCCCCGTGGCTATACACAGTTCATGCGGGAGGGCTATCAGTTTGCCGATAGATCCGGCCGTTTGCTCGCCATTCAGGCGGACCGGACGACCATCCGGACGACGTCGGCGACGGACTGGGCGTTGGTCTTCTGCATGATGTGGGAGCGATGGAGGTTGACGGTGCCCTCGGTGCACCCGATCTGCTGGGCGATCTGTTTGGAGAGCAGCCCTTTGCCGATGAGCTTGGCGATCTGGAGTTCGCGGGGCGTGAGGTGGCTGAGGCGTTCCCGGGCGTCGCGGGCCTCGGCGGCCAGCTCGCTCAGGGCTTGGGAGTCGTGCATCGCGTCGCGGATGGCTTCGCGGAGCATGGGCACCTTGAGGTCGTCTTTACGCAGGTAGCGGTGGGCGCCGGCCCGGGTGACGGTGGCGGCGATGTACTCGTCGTTGGCGCCGGTGGTGACGATCACGGGCACGCCCCGGCCGGCCTCGCGGAGCCGATCGAGGACGAGCTCGGTCGTCTCGGATTCCAACCAATAATCGGCGAACACCAGGTCGAACTCCTCGGCGTCGAGTCGCTTGATCGCCTCGGTGCACGTCTGACAGTGCTCGATCCTGAAGCTGAGCTCGCTGATTTTCCCGAGCTCAAGCTCCAGGAGCTTGGCGTGGTCGGGGTCGTCTTCGACGACGAGAGTGCGGAGTGCTTGAGATACCAAGGTGTTCCGTTCCTTTCGGACCCCCCAGTCCTCTGCGTGGAACCCGTCCGCGGATGTTAGCGACGATCCGGGTACGGGTAAACCATGTCGACACAAAATCTTGTGTCGCCCTGATGTCCCCAAGTCCATGTGGTGGAAATCACGATGCGGGGAGGCGGACGCAGCCGAACCAGTACGAATTCAGCGTGCCCAGCAGGTCTCTGAGGCTGTGGATCGACATGGGTTTGACGATGTACGAGTTGCAGCCCAGCTCGTAGCACCGGCGGACGTCGGCGTCGGCGGTGGAGGTCGTGAACATAACGACGGGGATGCGGCAGAGCTTGGCGTGGGAGCGGATGTATTTCAGCAGCGTCTGGCCGTCCATGCGCGGCATGGCCAGGTCCACGAGCAGGAGGTCGGGGGTACGGGCGTCGCCCGGCGTGGTGCCGGCCGCTCTTTCGAGGTAATCGAGGGCCTCGACGCCGTCGTCGACGACGACGAGGTCGCGCGGCCGAGCCAGTTGGCGGTTGGCGATGCGGGCGAGGTCCTGGTCGTCGGGGTTGTCTTCGACCATCAGCACCACGGGCGGGCGGGGTTTGAATTCGGTCATGAGTCGTCGTCCTTGAGCTCGGCGGAGGGGATCGTGAAGGTGAAGGTGGTGCCGCGGCCGGGTTCGCTTTGGGCCCGGATGTTTCCGCCGTGGCGCTTGATGACGCGTCGGCAGATCGACAGCCCGATGCCGGTGCCGCGGTTTTCTTTGCCGGCGTGGAGGCGCTGGAAGGGCTCGAAGGCCCGCTCGACGTCCTCGGGTTTGAGGCCCGTGCCGTTGTCGGCGACGGAGAACTCGAACACGCCGTTGTTCTTGTTGCCCGACACCTCGACGCGGGGCGGCTCGTCGCGGCGGTACTTGATCGCGTTGCTGATGAGGTTCTGGAAGACCTGGCGGATCATCGACGCGTCGCCGACGATCGTGGGCAGCGGCGTGTTCACCACGAGGGCCGCCCCGGCCGACTCGATCTCGGACGCGAGGTCCGAGCCGACCTGCTCGACGACGGCGGCGGGGTCGATCGCTTCGAGGTCCAGCTCGCCCCGGCCGACGGTGGCGAAGAGGAGCAGCGAGTCGATGAGCCGGCTCATCCGCTCGGCGGCGGCGGTGATGCGGGCGATGGCGTCGCGCTCGTCTTGGCCGATGCCGTCGCTTTCCATGGCCTGGAGGTGCTCGGCGAAGCCGAGGATGGTGCGCAGGGGCGATCGGAGGTCGTGGGACGCGGCGTGGGCGAACTGGTCGAGCTCGCGGTTGCGCGCGGCGAGCGACTCGACGTTGACCCGCAGCTCGCCGGTGCGGGCCTCGACGCGGCGTTCGAGCTCGTCGTGGGCGCGTTTGAGCTGCTCCTCCGCCTCGCGTCGGTCGGTGACGTCGGCGACGGTGCCGATGTAGCCGAGGAAGGCCCCGTCGTGGCCGTAGCGCGGCATGCCGTAGGCGAACATCCAGCGGTACTCGCCGTCGGCGCGGCGGGCGCGGAACTCGTAGTCCCAGGGGTCGCGGTCGGCGACCGTCTTCTCCCAGGCCCGAACCATGCCGGTCCGGTCGTCGGGGTGGACGGCGTCGGCCCAGCCCTCGCCGGCGAGCTGCTCCTGGGTCATGCCGGTGAACTCGCGGTAGCCGCGGTTGCACCAGGCGTTCTGCCCGTCGGGCCGGTTCATCCACATCATGATGGGGGCGTTGTCGGAGACGGCCTGGAAGCGTTGCTCGCTCTCGACCAGCTCGGCGGTCCGCTTCTGGACGCGTTCTTCCAGATCGGCGTTGAGCTCTTCGAGTTCCCGCTGGGCTTGCTTGAGCGAAGAGATGTCGAGCGCCGAGCCGCCGATCAACTCCCGGCCGGCCGGGTCGCGGAACACGAACTTGGTCACCAGGCACTGGTAGCGGTCTTCGCCGACCGGCACCTCGACTTCGAAGGTGATGGGCTGGCCGCCGCTGCGGGCCTCGGCGCTCGTTTCCGAGGACCGATGCAGGAACGCCAGGCTGGTGTTCTCGGCCAGCACGTCGGCGGGCCGACGACCCAGGCAGTCCGCCGACTCGACGTGCATCATCCGCTCGAAGGCCGGGTTGACGAAGACGAACCGGCCCTCTTGGTCGACGGCCCACTTTACCGCCGGCGAGTTGGACATGAACGCCTCGAACCGCTCGGTGACGGCTTCCAACTCGCTCTGCGTCCGCTTGATATCGGTGATGTCGGAGACCACGGCGACGAGGCCCGACTCGATCCCGCCCACCCCGCGCAGCGGCAGCTTGTCGGTGCGGATCCAGCGGCGGTCGCCGTCGGACGTCGTGATCTGCTCGACGATGCCGAGCTTGGGCTTGCCCGAGCGGATCACCTCGAGGTCGTCCCGGTAGTACTTCTGGGCGTCGTTGGGGAAGAACTTGTCGGTCGGTTGGCCCTGCATCTCCTGCTTGGTGAAGCCGGTGTTGTCCGCAGAGGCCTGGTTGGTGCGGATGATGCGGTTCTGGTCGTCTTTGAAGAAGACCATCGACGGGAGGGTGTCGAGGATCTCCTGGGTGACCTGGCGTTCGGCCTCGGTAGCGGCCTCGGCGGCCTTGATCTGGCTGACGTCGACGAACGTGAAGACCAGCCCGTCGATGTTGCCGTTGGCCAGGCGGTACGGGTTGATGCGCAGGAGGTAGTGGCGGTCGCTGTCCTTAGCCTGCACCTCGACCTGCCGGATCTCGCCGGTCCGCAGGGCCGAGTTCGCGTCTTCGAGCAAGCGTTCGTACTCGAAGCGGGGGCTGATCTCGTCGAGCGGGCGGTCGACGTCGGCCTCGCGCAGCTTCATCAGGTCGCCGATCGCCGGGGTGAACCGGCGGACCCGCAGGTTGCGGTCGACGAAGAGCGTGCCGATCTCCGTGCTCGCCAACAGGTTGTTCATGTCGTCGGTGAGCTGGGTCAGCTCGGTGATCTTCTGCTGGTACTCGGCGTTGACGGTGTGCAGCTCTTCGTTGACCGAGTGGAGCTCCTCGTTGGTCGACTGGAGCTCTTCGTTGCTGGCGATCAGCTCTTCGTTGGTGGCGTTGAGCTCTTCGTTGGAGGTCTCGAGTTCTTCGATCGTGGTCTGGAGGTTCTCCTTGGTGTACTGGAGCTCCTGCTCGAGGGCGACGATGCGCTGCTGGTTGACGCCGTCGGCGTCGAAGGTGAACTCGACCTGGCTGTCGTCGGGGGAGACGGCTTCCGGGGCGGGGCGGTTCTGGCGCTCGAGCTTGATGAGGATGTGGGTGTCGCCGTCGACGCCGCCGGCGACGGGGCGGGCCGACACCGCGACGACGGTCTCGGGGTCGAGCCGGACGGCGCCGACCGACACGGCCTCTTCCTGCTGCTGGCAGCGCTGGATCGCGGTGCCCACGGCCGGCTTCAGCGGCTCGTCGAGCATGGAGAGCACGTCGTAGGCGCGTCGCCCGGCCGGGAGCTTGAGCAGGTTCCGGGCGTTCCCGAACACGTGCACGACCTCGCGCCGGTCGTTGATCAGCACCGACGCATCGATCGACTCTTCCAGGAGGGTGTCGTACACCCGCAGCAGCCGGTGGTCGGGGGCGAGGCCGGCCGCGGACGGCGAGGCCATCGGCGAACGGACCGGCGAGGTCAGCGTCGGGGTCCGCGTGGGCAGGCGGGCCGTCGAGAGCAGCCGCACGTCCCGGCGTTTGCGGTAGATCCGCCAGTGCGGGTCCATCGCCTCGAACTCTTCGCGGAACGGCTGCGTGGTCTCCGACGGCCCGAGGAAGAGGAAGCCCCCGGCGTTGAGGGCGAAGTGCAGGAGCGACAGCACCTGCGTCTGCACCTGTTGGCGGAAGTAGATGAGCACGTTGCGGCAGGTCACCAGGTCCATGCGCGTGAACGGCGCGTCGCTGATCATGTTCTGCGGGGCGAACGTGATCATCTGCCGCAGCGCCGGCACGACCTGGAACTCCGAGCCGATCGGCGCGAAGTACCGGTTCAACCGGTCCGGCATCACCTCGCGCAGGCTGTCGGCTTCGTACCGGCCCGACGCGGCGAAGTCGATCGAGGTCCGGTGCGCGTCGGTGGCGAAGATGCGGATCGGCTGGGTTTCGCGGCCGAGCTTGCGGCGGGCTTCGTCGAACAGGATCGCCAGCGAGTAGGCCTCTTCGCCGGTGGCGCAGCCGGCGACCCAGATGCGGATCTCTTCCTCGGCCGACCGCGCCTGAAAGATGTTGGGGATGACGTGTTTCTGGAGGCTGTCGTAGGCCGAGGCGTCCCGGAAGAACTGGGTCACGCCGATGAGCAGGTCTTTGTACAGCCGGTTGAGCTCGTCGGGGTCTTCGCGGAGCCGATCGACGTAGGCGTCGATGGTGGGCTCGGGCCCCAGCAGGATCCGCCGTTCGATGCGGCGGTGGACGGTGGCGGGCTTGTACAGCGAGAAGTCGATCTCGTGGTGGCGGTTGAGGAGGCTGAGCACCGCGTCGATGCCCTCGAGCTCGCCCTCGGCCTCTTGGGGGATGGGGGAGGCGGGGTCTTTCTGGTAGGCGGCGAGGTAGCCGGGCATCTCGGTCGGGCTGAACGCCGCGTCGACCACGCCCGTCTCGGTGGCGGCGCGGGGCATGCCGTTGAACTTGGCGGTGAACTCGTCCTGAACAAGAACCAAGCCGCCCGCGTCC
>JBCBSA010000061.1:0-11011 GCA_039819425.1 Planctomycetota bacterium | reverse complement strand
CCGCCACCACCGCGTACGCTCTGATCACCTCCCCGTCTCACGGAAGCCCCCATGCAAGACCGACCGCTCCGCACCTCCGTCATCGGCAGCTACCCCTTCCCCGGCTGGCTGGAGTTCGGCGCGGCCCATCTGGACGCTTTCGGCCCCGACGACCTCGAAGAGATGCAGCGCGACGCCGTGACCGCCGCCGTCCACGACCAGGTCGCCGCCGGCCTCGACGTCGTCACCGACGGCGAGCAGACCCGCCTCGACTTCAACCTCTCGTTCTACGGCTACCTCGACGGTATCGACCTCGAATCGCATCCGCCCCGCCGCTTCGGGCCCCCGGCCCACGACCAGCGCGGCAAACACGAAATCACCGGCGAGCTCGCCGCGCCCCGCGGCCTCGGCGCCGTCGAGGAGTTCGAGCGGCTCAAGGCCGTGGCCGCCACGGCGGTACCGGAGTCGACAACCCTCAAAGCCTCGATCCCCGGGCCGTTCACCCTGTCCGGCCGGCTCCTGCCCAACGACCGATACCCCGACCGCTACGCCATCACCGAGGCGCTGCTACCGCTGGTCCGCGATGAGATCGATCGGCTCGTGGCCGCCGGGTGTCGGGAGGTCTGCGTCGACGAGCCGTCGATGAGCTGCTACGCCCACAAGTCCGACACCAAACGCTTCGTCGATCTGTTCAACCGCACCGTCGAGCCGGCCGTCGGCCGAACGCGGGTGTGCATGCACATGTGCTTCGGCAACTTCAAGGGACGCAGCGTCGGCAAAAAAATGCCCGAGCTGATGTTCCCCGACTTCCTGGACATGCACGTCGACGAGATGCACCTGGAGATGGCCACGCTGAACTTCAAGCCGCTGGCCCTGATCGAGCAGGTCGTCGCCCGCGGCATCGACGCCGCGGTCGGGATCGTCGACGTCAAGAGCTACTACATCGAGACCCCCGAAGACGTCGTGGACCGGATCAAGGCCTGCCTGGAACACGCCCCGGCCGAGCGGCTCGTCTTCGCCCCGGATTGCGGGCTGTCGCAGACGGCGCGGTGGGCGGCGCGGCAGAAGCTGGCGGCCATGTGCGAGGGTGCCCGGCGGGTGCGGGAGGAGCTGAGCGTTTGAGCCTCATCCCCGCCCACCAGAAAGACGAGGCGTTGCTCGCCGACATCGACGCCGCCGACCCCGCGGCGGCGGGCGGGTGGTGCGTGTGGTGGCTGGGACAGAGCGGCTTGCTCCTCAAGACGGACCGGGGCCGGTTGCTGTTCGATCCGTACCTCTCGGATTCACTCACCGAAAAGTACGCCGACACCGACAAGCCCCACGTCCGCATGAGCGAACGCGCCATCGACCCGTCCCGGCTGACCGGCCTCGACGCCGTCACCTCGTCGCACAACCACACCGACCACCTCGACGCCCAGACCCTCGGCCCGCTGCTCGACGCGAACCCCAACGCCAAGCTCATCGTCCCCGAAGCCAACCGCGCTTTCGTCGCCGACCGCCTGAACATCGACGCCTCCCGGCCGCTCGGCCTCGACGCCGGGCAAAGCGTGGCCGTCGGCCCGTTCACGATCCACGGCGTCGCCGCGGCGCACAACACCGTGGCCCGCGACGAGCACGGCCGGTGCAAGTTCATGGGCTACGTGGCCACGTTCGGGGCCCCGCAGGGCCGCACCGCCGGCGTCTACCACAGCGGTGACACGCTCTGGCACGACACGCTCGCCCAAGAGCTGTCCCCCTTCGACCTCGACTTCGCGCTCCTGCCGATCAACGGCAACCTGCCGACCCGCCGCGTCGCCGGCAACCTCTGGGGCCAGGAAGCCGCCGCCCTCGCCCAGGCCTGCGGCGTCGGCTGTGTCTCGCCTTGCCACTACGACATGTTCACGTTTAACACGCAGACGCCCGACGCCTTCGTCGCCGCCTGCCGCGAACTCGGCCAGACCCACCGCGTCCTCCGCGTCGGCGAACGCCTCGACGCCAACGCGTCCTGAACCGCCTCACTCCCCCGGAGCCCCCATGCCCGATCCGATCCGCCTCGTCGGCATCAACTTCGACCACCAGCACATGGGCGACCTCTTGCGCAATGCCCTGGACCACCCCGACGTCGAGATCGTCGGCGTCTGGCACACCGAACCCACCAAGCCCCAAGACACGCTCGACCGCCTCGGCCTCCCGCGTGACCTCATCTTCGACGACTTCGACCGCTGCATGACCCAAGCCCGCCCCGACGCCGCGGTCCTCTGCTCCTCGACCGGCACCCACGCCGAGTACACCGAAAAGATCGCCGCCCACGGCGTCCACCTCCTCGTCGAAAAGCCTTTCGCCGCCACGCTCGAACAGGCCGACCGCATGGCCGCGGCCATCGAGCCGACCGGTAAAAAACTCGCCATCAACTGGCCCCTCGCCTGGTACCCGCCCCACCGCACCACCAAACGCCTCATCGACGAGGGCGTCGTCGGCGACCTGATCGAGGTCCACTACTACGACGGCAACCGCGGCCCCCTCGCCCACAAGATGGATAAGCTCGAGGTCGGGCCCGACCAGATCGTCGAAGAAAAGAAACAGTCCTGGTTCTACAAAGCCGACCAGGGCGGCGGCTCGCTGCTGGACTACCTCGGCTACGGCGTCACGCTCGGCACCTGGTTCAACGGCGGACGCAAGCCGATCGAGGTCACCGCCACCACCTTCGCCAGCCCCGGCCTCGAAGTCGACGAACACTCGGTCACCGTCGCCCGCTACGCCGAGGGCCTGTCCAAGTTCGAGACCCGCTGGGGCTCGTTCAACAACCCCTGGGAGCAGCAGCCCCAGCCCAAGTGCGGCTTCGTCGTCTGCGGCACCGCCGGCACCATCGCCAGCTACGACTACGAACCCACGATCCGCCTGCAGACCACCGACGACCGCGTCGGCCGCGACATGCCGGTCGACGAGTTGGTCTCCCCCTTCACCGGTCCGATCGACTACTTCGCCCACTGCATCCGTGATGACCGGCCGATCGAGGGGCCGCTGTCGCCGGCCGTCTGCCGCATCGGCCAGCAGATCGTCGACACCGCCTTCGCCAGCGCCCGGCAAAAGAAAACCCTCGCCCTGATCGACCGCTAAACCGACCCCGGAGCCCCCGATGAGCGACCGAGACGACAAGTACGCCGGCAACGCCGCCGCGAGCGAAACCGCCGCCGCCCCCGAGCTGGACTACCGCCCCCCGCGCGTCGCCGGCGAGCCGCCGAAGATCGGGCTCATCGCCTGCGGCGGCATCACCGAGTCGCACCTCTCGGCCTACCGCGACGCGGGCTACCAAGTCGTCGGCATGACCGACCTGATCCGCGAGCGAGCCGAAGGCCGACGCGACACGTTCTTCCCCGACGCGACGGTCTACGACGACCACCACGCCCTGCTCGCCGAGCCGTCCATCAAAGTCGTCGATATCGCTACGCACCCCAAGGAGCGGGCCGCGCTGATCCGCGATGCGCTCAAAGCCGGCAGGCACGTGCTCAGCCAGAAGCCGTTCGTGGTGGACCTCGCGGTCGGCCGGGAGCTCGCCGAGCTCGCCGACGAGCGCGGCGTCCGCCTCGCGGTGAACCAGAACGGCCGCTGGGCCCCGCACGTGTCGTACATGCGGCAGGCCGTCGCCGGGGGCCTGATCGGCGACGTGACCAGCATCTCGGTCAACATCGCCCTCAACCACAACTGGACGCACGACACCCCGTTCAACGACATCCCGCACCTGATGATCTACGACTTCGCGATCCACTGGTTCGATATGGTCAACTGCTACATGACCGGCCGGCCCGCCCGGCGGGTGTTCGCCACGGTCCGCCACCTCCAGGGACAAGTCTCCCGCCCGCCCCTGGGCGCCTCGGTCGTCATCGAGTTCGACGACGCCATCGCGACCCTGCACTTCGACGGCAACGCCCGCGTCGGCCTCTGCGACCGCACCGTCATCGTCGGCACCCGCGGCACCCTCTCCAGCCAGGGACCCGACCTCAGCCACCAGACCGTCACCCTGACCACCGGACAGGGCCAAGCCACCCCCGACCTCGAGGGCGCCTGGTTCCCCCAGGGCTTCGACGGCTCGATGAGCGAGCTGCTCACCGCCATCGAGCAGGACCGCACCCCCAGCAACCACGCCCGCCACAACCTCGACAGCCTCGCCATGGCCTTCGCCGCGATGGCCAGCACCGACTCCGGCCAGCCCGTCGACGTCGGCAGCGTCACCCAGATGCGCGACGCCTGGCTCAGCTACGACCACGGCTGATCGGAAAGACCGGCCGCCGCGAAACACTCGTGTCGACCGGGGTTTGCCGATACACTGCACGAGTAAATCTGCGGTGAAGATGCCGCAAGATGCCGGGGAAAAATTCGGGTCAAGGTTCGTTCTGGTTTCATTTCACTTCTCATCGCCAGGAGACTCAGACATGACCGAAGCCGTCCAAGCGAACCCGCAGACGTCCCCCGCCGTCGAGGTCACACCAGACCGGCCCGGCGTCCCGGCCGACCACGCCGCGCAAGACGCCCCCGACCAGTCGACCGGCGTCGACCTCCGGCGCGACTACTTCCACACGCTGCGGTCCGAGATCCTCCAGGTCAAAGCCCGCCTGAGCCGGATCATCGTGGTCGGTGTCGTCGGGGCCCCGGTGCTGACCTACTTCGCGATGGCCGACCCGTCGAATATCAAGCTGCTGCTGATCGTCTCGCCGCTGTTGGCCATGCTGCTGCTGGTGCTCTACTTCTCGGAGCAGAGTTCCATGATGCGGGCCGGCTCATACATCCACGACAAGCTCGAGTCCAGCGACCGCGACTGGGAACGCTGGATCAACGAGCAGCGGTCCAAGCGGGCCGAGCCCCCGCTCTTCGGCCTCATGGTTATCGTCACGGTGGCGTTCTCGCTGCTGATGGCCGCCCTGGCGCTCGAGAGCATCAACGACACCGTGATGCGCGGCGACATCAACGGCTTCCTCTACTACCTCCTGCGCTTCGCCGTCCCGGTGATCTACGGGCTCACGTTCCTGTGGGTCATCGGCACGATCCTGCAGTTCTGGCGCACGGCGTTCCGTGCCGCGGACTGACCCTCATGGCAAGCACACTCAGCGTTACCCGCTGAACATGAAGACGGCGCAACCCGAAGGGGGTTAAGGGGCGGGCGACTCGCGGGCGCCGTCGGGCTTGTCGAACGCGCCGGCGGGCGGCGTGACGAACGCGACGTTGGAGAGCGACGCGGTGCCCTTGGGCTCGCCGTCGACGCCGGCATCGGGGTTCCAGAAGTGGAAGGTCCAGGTGGTGGCGAACGGCACGCCGTCGACCTCAACGAAGTCGTCGTAGAGGACGATGCTGGGCTTCTTGTTGGCTTCCTCGGCGGGCGTGCCGTAGGTCACGATGTAGGCCAGCGCTTTGAGTTGGTGGGTGGCAGGGTCGGAGAGGGCGATGTACCAGTCGTCCGGCGTGTCGCCGACGCCCGACTCGAAGGTGACCTTGACGCCCGGGAGGGTGCCGGAGGTGTCGCGGACGGGCGTGTCACCGACGTCTTCGTGGAGGGTGCCGGGGTCGTCGAGCTTGTAAGGCACGGCGACGAAGTACGGCCAGGTGAGCACGTGGAACCGGGCCGGCACCCCCGGGGTCGTCGCGTCGGCGGGGCTGACCCAGGCGGTCTGGCCGTCGTAAACGACGACGGTGTCGTCGGACAATTCCATGCGGACGTGACTCATCGACGGGGTGAACCACATCGTGCCGGACAGGGTGAACGCCTGGCCGAAGTCGACCTCGAAGTCGGCTTGGATCGCTTGCTGGGCGTTGTAGGTCGCTCCGTGGTGGGCGTGTTCGATCGCCGCGATCTGTGCAACCGGATCGGCCACGGCTTGATGGTCGGCGAACGACGCGGCCGGCGAAATCACCGTGACCAAAACGGTCGAACAAACAATCGATCGGATCGAGGGCATGAGCGGGCTCCGGCGGAGGGCGTTGGTCGAATCAGTAACGGAAACACGATAGCCATGCTTGCACGCGCTCATCGGTCGGGGATGCGGCAGTTCAGACCTCGGCGTGCTCACGCTCGGACGTGGCCCCGTCCTTGTGGCGCGTATCGGGCGTTGGCGGATGCCCGGAACCGTTGGACGAAATCCCCAGCCCCGAAAGCGAGGGCTTGCCGTTGACCGTGAGCTCGGCGATCTGCACCGGCGAGGCGGCCAGCCAGGACGGGTCTTTCTTGAGGGTGTTGCCGGTCTTGCGGTCGATCTGGCCGAAGCTCAGCACGCCCGTGGGACAACTCTGCACGCACGCCGAGCAGCGGACACACTCGACGTCGACCATCGGCAGCCCCTTATTGGCGAAGTTCATGATGTCGATGCCCTGGTGGCACACCGACGTGCAGACGTTGCAGGAGATGCACTTCTTCTTCTCGGGGATGATGGCGAATCGGCTGAACAGCCGCGTGTAGATGTGCATCAGCGCCGCCAGCGGGCAGGCGAACCGGCACCACACCCGCCCCGAGAACCAGAAGTACAGCCCGACGCCGATGACCCCGGCCCACATCAGGTCGACCAGCCAGGCGTAGCTGACCAGCGGCACCTTCTCCGCGGCGTAGGAGAAGCCGCCCGCCACCGCGTTGCCGTCGGGCAGCGCCCAGCCGACGATCCGCATGACCATGAGCACGCCGGCGAAGACGAGGAACACCTGGCCGGTCATGTTCAGCCGGTTCCAGAACGGGCCGTGCGGCATCTTGTGGCGGTGGGTGTCGCCCAGCGTCTCGGCCAGGGCGCCGCAGGAACAGATCCAGCCGCAGTACGCGCCCTTGCCCCAGAAGTAGATCATCGCGGGGATCGCCACGAAGGTCTGCAGGAACCCGAGGATCAGCCACCCCCAGATCGGGTCGTGGGTGAACCAGTTCCAGGCCATGAGCGGCCAGGCGAGGATCAGGCCGTAGGCCCGCCAGTACTCCCGGCCGTGGCCGTAGCTGACCTCGGGGAAGAACGTGTCGGCCAGCCACGCCCCGAAGCCGGCGTCGAACGCGCCCTTGGCCCCGAGGACCGGCAGGATGATCTCGGGCAGCAGGAACAGCGGCACCACCTGGATCGCCATCAGCGTGTACGTCTGCACCTTGATGTACGGCGTCTTGCGGCGCCTGATCCGCCGCAGGCCGAAGATCACGACGCACGAGGCGTAGGCCAGGGTGTAGTAGAAGCTCTTGCCCCCCATGGATTCGAGGACCACCCCGCCGACCGACGTGTCGCTGGCGAAGTAGTTCTGGATCGGCTGGCCGAGCGCACCGAGCAGCCACGCCCACGTCGCGGCGGGGTCCCACACCAGCCAGTCGGGCAGCTTCCACGCGCTCACGCCGAAGAGCGGCTTGTTGCCCTTCCAGTGGTACATCCAAAAACAAAAGGCGAAGAACAGCGTCAGCGTGACCCACCAGTTCAGGCCGCGGTCGCCCGAGACGCGGACGCCGGACTTGCGGAAGAAGTCCAGCGGCGGCTCGCGGCCGATCATGGAGAAGACGGCTTCGTTCTCGATCGCCTGGTCGTTGCCGTCGGCGTCTTTGATGACGACCCGGTCCTCGGTGATCTCGACGGGCTTGGAGGCCATCATCAGGTTGACGGTGCCCGGCGGCTGGGGCTTGGGCCCGAGGTAGGCGCCCGAGGGGGTGGTGACGCGGTCGCCGTCGACGGTCTCGACCTCGACGTCGGCGTCGGGGTTGGCCGCGAGAGACTTGAGCTTTTCGATGTTCTCGGGCTTGGGCCGGCTGAACTCGGGCTTGCGGTAGGACAGGGTGACCCGGCTGCCGCAGGTGGCCAGGGCGATGGCGGTCTCCATCGCGCTGTCGCCGCCGCCGACGACGAGGATGTGCTTGCCGCAGAAGTCCTTGGGGTCGTGGAGGCGGTTGTAGACCTTGTCGAGGTCTTCGCCGGGCACGCCGAGCTTGCGGAAGTTGCCCGACCGCCCGATGCCGACGATCACGCGGTGGGCGCGGACGTTGTCGCCGCCGGCGACGTCGAGCTCGAACACGCCGCCGGACCGGGTGATCTTCTCGATGCGGGCCTTGGTCGGCTCGATGCCCAGGTCGAGCGTCTGCTCGTGGAGGTCTTCGATCAGGCCCTCTTTGACCTCGGCCTTCTCGTGGAACTGCAGATCGCCCGCCGGGGTCATGTCCGTTGGGTAGGTGAAGATCGGCTTGCCCTTGGGGAAGTTGGCGATCGTCGAGAACGGCTGCGACGCCTCGAACAGCTCCCACTTGAGACCCAGCTTTTCGGATTCTTTTGCGGCGGCGAAGCCCGACACGCCGGCCCCGACGATCGCGATGTCCAGGACGTCGCCGTCCGACCGGTTGCGTTTGCCGAACGAGGCGTCGTTGGTGATGGTGCGCACCGCGCGGGTGCCGGTGTCGGCCGAGAACTTGAGCAGGGGGATGCCGGTGAGGTCGCCGACGATGTAGAACCCCGGCACGTTGGTCGAGCCGTCGTCGTTGACGACCGGCAGCTTCTCGGGCTTGCCCGCGGGCCAGCGCGTGTGGAGCCACTTGGTGTAAATCGAGATCGGGTTCGAAATCATCCCGAGTCCTGTCCGGCCGAGGGCCATAGGGGGTTCGATACGCGGAGCCGTATCGCTGCGCCGCTGCCTCGGTCTCTATCGGACGTTTTCCGCGTCCGTACCCTGTGCCCTCAGCAATACCATCTTAAACCGGCGTCCACCCCCGGCGAAACAAGCCTTAAGGGTGAGTTTTCCGGTTCTTACCCTGAGACAACTTCTCGGCGGCACCAACTATTTCCACGCTTTGGCCGAGACCTCCGCGATCGCCCGCCGCACGGCGTCCTCGTGCCACCACGGCAGGAAATGCCCCGCCTCGGCGATCAAGTCCACCGACACCGACGCCGCGTTGGGCAGGTGGTCCAACAGATAATCCGCGTTGCCCGGCGGCACCAGCCGATCCCGCCCGCCCTGCACCACCACCACCGGACACGCCACGCCCCCGAGCACCCCGGCCAGCTCCCGCGTCTGCCGCGGCGCCGCGAACACCTCGTCGTTCGCCCGCCGAAGCGACCCCGGCAGCAGCCACGGCAGCGGCGGCACCGCCCCCAGCACGTTGTACCAACGCGGTCGCTCCAGCTCCGGGTCCACCGAACCGGCCAACACCACCAGCCCCCCCACCCTTCCGGGACGATCCGCCGCCGCCCGGCACACGATCGGCCCGCCCAGCGAATGCCCCACCAACACCGGCCATCGCCCGCCCCGCTCGACCAGCAACGGCCCCAGCGCCGCGGCCTGCCCCGCGAACGTCAGCGACGCCGGGTCGTCTCGTGGGCTCTGCCCGAACCCCGGCCGGTCCACGCTGACCACCTCGACCCCCGCCGGCGGCTCGGCGAGATACGCCAGGTAGTTCGCCGCCGCCCCCGGCGTACCGTGGACGAAGATCACCCGCGGCGCGTCCCGCGGCCCGGCGCGGAGGTACGGCAGCGTCGCCCGCCCCGAGGCGTCGGTCAGCGTGACCCGCTCGACGCCCGCCGGGAGCCGTTCGTCGGTGTGCTTGCCCGCCGCGCAGCCCAAGCCACCCCCCGCCAATCCGAGACCGCCGAGCAAGAAGACCCATGTCCACGTTTCCATGGCCAACCATAGACGGGCGGCCCCGCACGCATCGCCGGTCACTCATACCGCTGTCCGTCGAGCTCGATCCACCCGCCCTCGCGCCACCGCTTGGGGTCGTGGTGCGTCCAGTGCAGCGCGCCGCCGAGGTCGTTGTATTCGTACTCGCCCCTGAACCGGAGTCGGTCGCCCTCGCGGGCCGGGACGCGGGGGGCGAGGTCGATGTTGTGGGCGATCTTGATGGTCACGTCGGTGTGGTCCACCTCAACCAGGAAGCGCTGGTGGCGGGAGCCGTCGTTGTCGTCGGGCAGCACCTTGACGACCAGGCCGGTGTCGGTCACGACCACATCGGATCGGCGACGCCGGTGCAGCTCGCCGACGGGCGACGCCGTCTTCGGCGTGGTGTCGGCCCGGGGCGGGCGGGAAGCGGGCAGGTCGCCGCGGGGCGGCGTGGAGGCGGCGGTCCGCTGGGCCTTGCGTTGCCGCAGCGCATCGAGGATCAACGGCAGCGCCAGCAACAGCAGCTGCTTAAGCAGGCGGACGACCGGGCGGCTCGTATTCCGGGGGCGGGGCATATGGATCGGTTTGGTTCAAAAGAAAAGCCCACAGTCGCGGGCCGTGGGCTCGAGTGATCGGGATGGGATCGTCGGCGTCCGCTCAGTAGCTCAGCACCGCGGGCAGCTCCTTGGCCTGCTCGATCCAGCCGGCGACGACCGACTCACTGGGCGTGGCACGGACGAGCTTCTTCGCTTCGTTGACCTCTTCCATCTTCGCGGTGAGGTTGTCGGCCCGGCGCATCTTGAGCTCCTTGACCGTATCGACGCCGGCGGCTTCGAGGAGCTCGGAGTACTCCTCGCCGACGCCCTTGATCCGCATCAGGTCGGCCATGTTGCAGAACTTGAGGATTTCTTTTTCGGTCAACCCGCTCGCCTCGGCAACGGCCTTGCGGCCGGCGGGGTCGGCACCCTTGCCCAGCAGCTCATCGGTGGTCGCGATGTCGGCCTTGGCCAGGGCTTCTTTCTTGGCCGGGCCGATGCCTTCGATTTCGTCGATCTTGTAGCTCATCGGGGTCTCCTGAGTGGGGATGAAGTGCATCAAAGTTTTAACAAGATTCTCGAAACGGGGCTGCGCCGAAGCGAAACACGTCGTTTTACCAATCCAGAGGCGCAAGCCACGCCTCACGCAGGTCGTCGAGCTTGGCGGTGAAGACCTGGCCTTGGGCGGCGGTGCGGAGGGTGAGGTTCGGGTGGTCGGCGAAGGTGCCGATCTGGGCGAAGGGGACGCCGGCGTCGCGCAGGGAGCGGACGGCGGCATCGACGTGGTCGGGCGCGATCTCGAGGAGGTAGCGGCTGGGGGTCTCGGCGAAGCAGCGGGCGGTGAGGTCCGGCTCGCCCTCGGCGGGGAGCGACGACAGGTCGAGTTCGAGGCCGACGCGGCCGGCGAACGCCATCTCGGCGGCGGCGGGGAGGAG
>JBCBSA010000060.1:0-11059 GCA_039819425.1 Planctomycetota bacterium | reverse complement strand
CGCAGCGGTGCAGGGGCAATCCCGGGGGCGGGGTCGAAGTTTGAGTATGCGTGCCGGATGGCGGGGGCGATCGCGTTTCTGGTGACGCAGCAGCAGGACAAGATCGCGTTCGGGGTGGCGAAGGGCGGGCTGCGTCACGCGGTGCCGGCGGCGGGGACGTATACTCAAACTTCGACCCCGCCCCCGGGATTGCCCCTGCACCGCTGCGCTTCTTCCGGGGGCCGCCAACCCCCGCAAACCCCATCGACGCCGACCCGTCCACCAGCAACGTCACCGTCTGGTCCGACTGGTGCTCGAACTGCTTGATGAACAGCCGATCGCTCCGCCCGTACACCTTCCAGTCGATCTCCGACAGCGGGTCGCCCGGCGAGTAGTCCCGGTAGTCCTGAAACTCCACCGAGTGCCCCCGCTGCGGCGAGGCGTGCTTCCCCGCGTAGTGCCCCACCACCGACCGCCGCGACGCAAACACCAGGTGCCGCAACGCCGCCAGGTCCACGGGGTTCAGGTATCTCGACAAAGCGGGGGAGGAATTAGCCACAGATGAACGCAGATAAACAGGGATGGTTACGGACTACAGGAAGCGTCAAAACAACGTTTCAAAATTTATAAATATTTTCTCAAACCAACGAACGTGCAGCGGCTTACCAGTAACAAAAACCATCCCTGTTCATCCGCGTTCATCTGCGGCTAATTCCTTCACGCGTAGCTCGGCTCCGCGATCTCCTCCACCACCTTCGCCACGATATCGCCCGCCGTGACGCCCTCGCCCGCCGCCTGGAAGTTCGGCAGCACCCGGTGGCGCAGCACGTGCGGCGCCGCCCGCCGGACGTGCTCCGCCGTCACCGCCGGCTCGCCGTCCATCATCGCCAGCGCCTTGCCGATCAGCACCAGGTGCTGACCCGCCCGCGGCCCCGCCCCCCACTCGACGTACTGCTGCGCCGTCGGGCTCGCCGCCGCCGACCCCGGCCGCGTCGCCCGCGCCAACGCCACCGCGTAGCTCACCACATGCCCCCCCGCCGGCACCCGACGCACCAACCCCTGCAAACCGATCACCTCATCCTTACTCAAGACAGCCGACGCCTCTCCCCCCGCGTTCCCTTCCGGGGGTGGCCCCGTCGTTTCCGCCACGATCCTTTCCTCCTCGTCCGCCGACGGGTAATCCAGGTGCAGACTCAGCATGAACCGGTCCAGCTGCGCCTCGGGCAGCGGGTACGTCCCCTCCTGCTCGATCGGGTTCTGCGTCGCCACCACCACGAACGGCGGCTCCAGCACGTGACGCGTCCCCATCGACGTCACCTGACGCTCCTGCATCGCCTCCAAGAGCGCCGCCTGCGTCTTCGGCGGCGTCCGGTTGATCTCGTCCGCCAAAATCAGGTTCGCAAACACCGGGCCCGGCACAAACGACATCTTGCGTTGCCCGTCCGATTGCTCCTGCAACAGCTCCATCCCGATGATGTCCGCCGGCATCATGTCCGGCGTGAACTGCACCCGGTTGAAGTCCCACCCCAACGACTCCGCCAGTGTCTTCACCAGCAGCGTCTTGGCCAACCCCGGCACCCCGATCAACAACGCGTGCCCCTCGGCGAACACCGCCGCCAAGAGCGCCGTCACCACGTCGTCCTGCCCGACGATGCGTTGCCCGATCCGCCCCCGCAGCTCGTCCGCCGCCTCGGCCCCCCGCCGCAGCAGCCCCGCGTCGTCCGCCGCCATCCCGTCCACGTGTCCGTCGTCCATCACAAAACCCTTTCCGTCGCGTCACACAACACAACACCGTTCGCCGCCGGGCTCGACCCGACGCTCGCCCATCAAAAATCTTCGTCTTCTCCCGTCTGCGTGTAATGCGTCCCCGCCAGCAACTGCCGCAGCCCCGTCCCGTCGCCGACCCCGCCGTACGTCAGCCCGCCCCCCGGCACCAGGTGCACCGGCAACCCCCCCACCAAATCCGCGTCGCGCGCCGCCCCCCACGCCTCCGAGTTCCGCGCGATCGCCGCGTCCACCGCCGGGTCGGCCAGCGCCGCCGCCAACGCCGACCCGTCCACCAGCGTCGCCGCGAACGCCTCCGCGTCCGCCGCGGTGTGCGGCCAGCCCTCGCCGTACGCCCACGCCTCGAACGCCGGCAACGCCGACGCGTCCACCCGGTACAACGCCACCGCCACCCGCGCCAACCCACAACTCTCATCAAACTGCGCCAACGGCAGCTTCGCCGAGTACGGATTGCAATCCGGGTTCAACGGCACCGGCAGCAACACCGTCGCCAACCCCTCCAACTCCCGCGACACCTCGTACGCCTTGCGACAATGCGGACAGTTGTAATCAAACATCTTCACCATCACCCCCGCCCCGGAATTTTCCCCTGCGTTTACGATCACCATCTCCTCATCCAAATCCAGCGTCAGCCGACCGTCCAGCAGCGTCAGCGTCTGCCCCTCCCGCTCCCCGCCGCCGGTCGTCTCGATAAACACCGGCTCGCTGCTGTTGAACTGGATCGCCGCCAGCCCCGCCGTCCCGACCACCCCCACCACCACCGCCGGCACCAGCTGCCGCACCGCCGTCCCCGACAGCACCAGCAGCGCCACCGCCGCCCCGATCGCGTGGTCCGTCATGCAGTACACGCAGACCGCCTCGAGCTCGAACACCTGGAGATACGTAAACCACACCCCCGCCCCCAGGATCGCCGCCCCGCACACCGCCTGCACCCGCCCCCCCACCGCGCCGCGCACCAACAGCGCCCCCAGCAACACCACGTACACCCCGACCGCCAACCCGCTCACCGGCAGCCCGAACACCTTCGACCACTTTGTGTTCAACACCGCTCCGCACCCCGCCGACGGGTCCCCGCACCCCGCCGGCCGACCGTCTCCCGCCAGCGACTCGATCGTCAGATACCCCGTCAACAGCAACGCTCCCGCCGACAACACCACGGCCGCCCACCACCGCACCCCATACCCGCCCCCGGAAGTGCCCCCGGAAACGCCCCCCGCTGCGCCCCCGTCCGCGCTCGTCATCGTTTCGCTCAAAACACGCACCCGTCGAGTAGAAGAAAAGATCCACGCCATCCGTTCTGACCGCTGCCGTTATACCGCCCCGGCCCCACCGCCGGAACCCCCCACCCACAAACCGTCCCAATTCCGGGCAACACGCCCGCCCGATCCCTAAACTGGACGTTCCAAACGACTCCGCGGTTCACACGACCACAAAACCGCCAAACAGGAGACCCCATGGCCGGCCACAGCAAATGGGCCAACATCAAGCACCGCAAAGGACGCCAGGACGCCAAGCGTTCCAAGGAGTGGTCCAAGTGTTCCCGCGCCATCATCGTCGCGGCCAAGAACGGCGGCGGCGACCCGGCCATGAACCTCACCCTCCGCTACGCCATCGACGACGCCAAAGCCGCCAACATGCCCAAGGACACGATCCAGAAAGCGATCGACAAGGGTGCCGGCGGCGGCGACGGCGCCGACTACGAAGAGATCCGCTACGAGGGCTACGGCCCCGCCGGCGTCGCCGTCATGCTCGACCTGCTTACCGACAACCGCAACCGCACCGCCTCCGAGGTCCGCCACCTCTTCGAGAATTACCACGGCAACCTCGGCGCCTCGGGCTGCGTCGCCTACATGTTCGAGCAGAAAGGCGAGATCTACCTCGAAAAATCAAGAGCCACCGAAGACCGCCTCATGGAGCTCGCCCTCGACGCCGGCGCCGAGGACATCGAAGACCAGGACGAAGCCTGGCGCATCGTCACCGCCCCCGCCGACTACCGCGCCGTCCGCGACGCCCTGGAGCAAGCCGACCTCGAACCCGACTCGGCCCGCCTGTCCATGGTCCCCGACAACGTCGTCGCCGTCGCCGGCCGCGACGCCGAGAAGGTGCTGACCTTCATCGAGATGATCGAGGACCACGACGACGTCCAGACGCTGCACCACAACGCCGAGATCGACGAAGACGTTTAGCGGGTGCGACGCAGCCGCCCACGCCGGCGTTCCGGGGGAGACACGGGACGCTGCGCGTCACCCGCTCAACCGCGCTGGTGCGGTCCGGGGTTCAGTTGCCGATCAACTTGCCGGCCAGACGGCGGAAGCGAGACCGCGGCGGTTGGCGGTGGCGTGTCTGGAACATCAGCACCCACGCCAGCCGGGGGCGGGCCGTGGTGTTCGGGCCGGCGCAGTGGGTGCAGTACGGGTGGTGGACCACCAGGTCGCCCAGGGCCATCGGCACCGCGGCGGGCTCGGCGTCGGCGGGCACGTCGAGCGTCAGCGTGTGCCCCGTCGCGTCGCCCGTGACGGGGTGGTGCGGGTGCAGCCCGGCGCGGTGGCTGCCCGGCAGGAACTGCAGGCAGCCCTGCTCGGCTGATACCGGCTGCAGCGGCAGCCAGAAGCTCAGCCGGCGGAACAGTCCCGGGCTCGGGTCGTACGCGCCGTCCTGGTGCCAGGCCGTCCCGGTGCCGACGGCCGGGGGCTTGTAGATCGCGTGGTCGAAGCCCAGCTCGGCCGGGCCGCCGAGCAGCCGGCCCGCCGCGGCGCGGACGCGCTCGACGTAGGGGCTGGCGGCGAGGGCCGGGTCCAGCTCGCCGCACCGGGTGATCTCCGGGTTACGCGGGGGCGTCCCGCGCTTACGCGGCGTCTCGTCGAGGTCCCGCGCGTGCTCGGCGGGCAGGTCGTAGAAGCGGTCGAAGAGAGACCGCAGGCGTCGGCCGAGGTCTTCGATCTCGGCCGGGGCGATGAAGCCGGGCATGTGGAGGAACCCGTCGCGGCGGAAGTCGTCGAGTTGAGCGGGGGTCAGCGAGCCCGCAGAAGCGGGCGACGGATCGAGGGGAAGGATCATCAAAGGCACTCCGAGACCGCCGATCACCGGCGGCTGTACCCAAGATGTCTCGCCCGCTGTTGTACCGCGACCCCAACGGAAACACCGCCCGAGAATAACCGCCCGGAACGACGGTTGATGACGATCGTGCCGGATATGCCGGCCGCCCCGTCTTGCGCCGCGGTGGCGTAGCGCGTCGTCGGGCTACTTTTTCATTCCTCGGCGTTGTGCCAGCGGGAGCGGAGTTCTTCGGTGTGCATGTTGGCTCGGCCTTTCTTGCGGTGACGCGGGCTGGCCTCGAACGAGAGCGACGAGGGGAGTGGGTCGCCGGTGGCGTTGTATTCGTCGTGGATGAAGGCGAGAAGGTCGGCGTAGGCGGGACGCAGAGGCACGTCGGCGGACAAGCCTCGGGCGGCGCGGAAGCGTTGGGCGAAGATGGCGGTGCCGTCCTCGAAGAAACGCTCGGTGGTGCGGCCGTAGGTGTCGTAGGGGTAGAACAACCGATCGGCGGGGGCGTGGGCGTGGACCCAGGAGGCGTAAGCCCAGAACTCGCTGAACGTGCCGAAGGTGTTGGCGGTCCGCATCATCGCGGCCGGCCAGGGGAGGTCGCCGTCGACGAACGCGCGGACTCGGTCCTGCATCGCCGCGAGGTGGCGTTGACCGAACCACATGTGGTGAGGCACGAAGGTGGCTTCGGGGTCGGTGATCGGCTCGACGCCGAGGACTCGGCCGATCCAGTCGGCCCAGCGGCCGACGATGTCGGGGTTGCCACGGCTGCGATCCTGGAGCAGGGCGAAGCGGCGTCGGCCGTCGGCGTCGATCACCGGCCAGGTCTCGACCGGCAGCAGGTCGCTGTCCCAGATCAGGAACCAGTCGCTGAGTTCGGCGATGCCGTCGGCCGCGCCGAGCTTGAGCAGTTGTTGGTAGTACCAGCCGGCGGGGTAGAGCGATTCACCCAGGCGAAGTTCGTTGGCGAGGTCGTCCTTCGTCAGGCCGTGCTTCTCGACGAAGAAGTCTTCTTCGGTGTGGACGTGTATGGGCCCGACGGCCCACCGCTCGCGGTCGGCGGCTCGCGTGAGGGCCGCGGCGGTCTCGGCGGGAGCGATCACGTGCAGCCGGGCGGGCGCGTAGTGCTGGCAAACGCCCTCGTAGACGGCGCGGGTGCTCCACTGCAGGCGGAAGAGCGGGATGACGATGTCGTCTTGCATAAAAACGTGCTGAAAAAGAAGAAGCCCACGGATTGAATCCGTGGGCTTCGGGGCCGTTGACCTACCCGAAATTAATCCGATTCGACAAGCGAGCCGCCGACGGTGGACGGGTCTTCCAGCCCGACGTCGTGGCAGTGCGGCTCGACGCCGTGGCCCCGGTTCGGGTAGCGCTCGCACCAGAGGCGGTAGTCGGCGAGGGCGGCGTCGAGTTCGTCGCGGGAGAGTTCGTTGAGGTAGCCGCAGGCGCCGATGCGTCCCTTGGGCAGCGGCGCGGCGAGGTGGCCGCCGCGCTTCTCGGTCATCTTGACCTGGGAGGCCCAGAGGAGTTCGGAGTCGCCGAGCACGTCGTGGTTGAGGCTGAGGCCGAACTTGGCGATCAGGTCGGTGATGCGGGTGAGTTCGGCTTCCTCGATCCAGCCGAGGCGGTGGCTGAGGAATGCGCCGAAGCCCATGCCGATGCCGACGGCGTGGCCGTGGAGCAGGCCGGCGGGGATCTCGAACCCGGGCGACCACGTGTGGCCGAAGGCGTGCGGCCGGCACTGGTGGGTCTCGTAGAGGTTGCCGTACTCGGCCTCGACGTAGGACTTGATCGCCCGGCCGAGGATGCGCTGAGACGCGGCGTGGATCGGGGCGTGCGGGTCGGGTTCGGCGCTGCCGAAGCGGGTCTCGATCAGTTCGGGGCCGGCGTCTTCGAGGGCGGCGAAGAGCTCGTCGTCTTTGACGCAGGCCATCTTGATGATCTCGGCGATGCCGTGCCGCAGCCAGCCGGGGTGCAGCGTGCGGAAGAAGGTGCGGTCGGTGATCGAGAGGATCGGCGTGTGGTAGGCGCCGAAGAGGTTCTTGTAGCCGAAGCCGTCGCAGCAGGTCCGCGGCGACGGGCCCGCGTCGATGCCGGCGACGACCGAGGTCGACAGCATCACGTACGGCGTGCCGCGGTGGTACAGCGCCGCGGCCAGCCCGCCGGCGTCGGACAGCACGCCGCCGCCGACGATCAGCACCGGCTCGTTGCGCGATACGCCCAGACGCTTGAAGTCCCCGAGCATCTTCTCGACGGTGCCGATGCCCTTGTCGACCTCCATCGCGCGGTAGACGAGTTTTTCGAGGGGGATCTGGTGGTGCTCGAAGTAGGCTTCGATGTCTTGGCCGAAGTGTTCCTCGACGTTCTGGTCAACGAGGCAGACGCACCGGCCCAGCGGCTGGTAAACCTCTCGCAGCACCTGCCGACGCGGGTTGAGCACGCCCTCGACCACGCGGATGCTGGTGAAGGTCCTGGAACTCATGACCGCGTCGACCTGCTGGAAGTCGTAACGCGCCACGACGTGGCCCTGCCCCTCCCGGAAGGGGGACGTCGGGTAGATCGCGTGCGGGTGGCGGACGACCAGCTCTTCTTCGAGGGCGGTGTACCGGTCACCCAGCCGGCCCGCCTTCAGCAACGGCAACAGCTTGTCTTCACGACGCGGCGAACGGTTGACCTGCTCGGCCAGGCCTTGCCAGTTTTTCCCCGGCCCCGGGTCGAACGCGTCGATCAGGATCGCCAGCTGCTGCACGAACACCCCGAGCCGCATGCCCAGGCTGCTCCGCAATTGCCGGAACGCCGCGAGCCCGCGTAGCGCGCCCTGCTCGTCAAACACCCGGTCGTAAGCCGGGTCGTACACGTCGGCGTCGGCCATCGGCCGCAGCACGTCCCACAGCGCCTGGCTGTCGAACCACGACGCCAGGAACGCATCGGCATCGACGCCTTGGGTGAGCGGGGGGACCATGTCCCGCCCGGCCTGGACCAACGAGCGCACGACAACTTCGGGATGGATGGGTTCCATAACTTCCTCGATTCAAAAAAAGTGTTGTTTTGAAGGTGTTCTGATCTGGCCGTGGTTTCGGCAGGACCCGGCGGACCATAGGCGGGATATGTAGGATGTCGCGTGCGGCTGAAAGTTTTTTGCGTTTGGCCGCCGCGCTTCCCCCCGCTGGTGTCGAGCATGATCCGCGAAACCATCCACTACGCCGGGCGGGTCCAGGGCGTCGGGTTCCGCTACCGAACCGCGAGCCTAGCCAAGCTTTACGCCGTGTCCGGGTCGGTGCGCAACCTCGCCGACGGCCGGGTCAAACTCGTCGCCGAGGGGGACGCCGAGGACGTCGAACTTTTTGTCGACGCGGTGCAGGAGGCGATGGCCGAGAACATCCAGACGGTCGACTCGGCGCGGTCCGTGGGCACCGGCGAGTTCGGCGACCCCGGTACGGCCGGGGCGTTCCGCGTGGTGATGTGACTCGGCGGACTATCCCCCGACACCCAACGCCCGTTGATCCGCCGCGATCCGGTCGAACAACGCATCAAGCTCCGCGTCCGCCCCGGCCGACGCCCCGCCGCGGGCCTCGAACGCCGCGACGCGGTCGGCCATGAACGTCTCCAACGGCGTGTCGCACGAGAAGTCACCGACCACCGACTTGATCTTCGTGTTGTCGAATAGCACCGACCACGACTTGTCGCCCCACAACGGCCCCTCCCACCCCGGTTCGTACCGCACCAGCGTGTCCGTCGGCACGTGACACAAATCCGGCTCGACGCCCAGCGCCGCGCCCGTCGCCTCCATCAGCCGGTTCCACGAGGTGGCGTGATCTGCCGTCAGGTGGAAGTCCTCGCCGACCGCCGCGTCGTTCCCCAGCAGTCGCACGAACGGCGGCGCGAAGTCGGCCGAGGCGGTCACCGTCCACAGGCTCGTCCCGTCCCCGTGGACCACGATCGGCTTGCCCCGCCGCATCCGCGACGCCAACAGGTCCCCCCCGCCGATCGCCGAGATCAGCATGTCCCGGCTCGTGTGGCTCGGCCGAACGATCGTCCACGGCAACGCCGTCTGCCCCCGCAGCAACGCCTCGCACTCCGCCTTCGCCCGGCTGTACCCCCAATACGGATTCACCAGCGGCACGTCCTCCGTGATCCGCATCACCCGCACCGGCTTGTGGTACGCCGACGCCGACGAGATGAACACATACTGACCCACCCGCCCGGCGAGCAGTTCGAGGTCACGCCGGAGCTGATCCACGCCGAACACCCGGAACTGGCAGACGACATCGAACCCCATCTCCGCGACGCGGCCGTAGGCGTCATCGTCCCCGAAGTCGCCCGTAACGTAGCGCACTTCCGGGGGCAGGCCGGCGTTCGAGTTGCCGCGGTTGAACACCCACGTCTCGTGCCCGGCCCGCACCGATTCGTGGACGCAATCGAACGAGATCTGCCCGGTGCCGCCGACGTAGAGGACTTTCATCGCGATAGTCTAAGACTTGCTCGCGGCGGCACACGTCAAAACGCCCCGGCACATCGGCCGAGGCGTTGGGGCATCGGGGTGAATAAGACCCGAGTGGGTTTACGCGTGGCGTCGGCGGAGCAAGGACAGACCGATCAGGGCGAGGGTCGCGCCGGTGGCGGGAGTCGGGACGACGGTGATGGTCTGAAGACCCAGCAGCGATCCCCCCGGAGCGGTGCCGCTCAGGAAAAAGAGCAGGTCGTCGCCGCTGCTGAAAGAGAGGTTCAGGGTGGTGATCGCGTCGCCCCCCCCCAGCTGGGTGCCGGAGAGCGGCGATCCGCTGTCGACCAGCTCGACGGAGTCGCCGGTATCCAGGTTTTGGATCGTCAGGCGCTCGGGGTCGGACACACCGGTCAGGTCGATGCCGGTCAGCGTGCCGTCGAAATTGAACTCGAACGTGAGCGTTTCACCGAGCCCTTCTTCGAGGTCGTCGGTGGAATCGCCCGAGGTCGCCAGATCGTTGACACCCAGCGAAGTACCGGTGGCGTTGACCACGCCCTGGCCGCTGGTCGAACCGGCGGTGATCGTGAGGTCCGCACCCGGGAACAGGCCCGTGGGAGCCGTGCCGCTCACCGCGTCGAAGTCGAACGTTCCTCCGCTGCCCGTCAAGTCGATGGTGACGGCCGACGCCGCCCCGCTCAGGGCCAGGCCCGCGGCGGCGACCACAACAAAAGCGAACTGTTTTTTCATGGCTTCTCTCTCAACTCGTTTACGGCGTAGCACGACCTTGTTTCTTAGCCCTTCCGGGCCAAAAATCGCTTAACGCCTCCATTTCAATGGCTTACAGTATTCTCCGTGCACGTGGCAGGCCGCCCACGCGATCTCTTCAGGACATAATGTAGTTCGACGCCCCGAGCGACACAACCCTAAAAAACCGGGGCGGCGAAAATCAGTGGATCCCCCCACGGGTCATCACCCCATCTCGCGGCGACCGTCACGCAGTCATCCGTCGGGCGAAGCCGACGGCGGAGGCGGAGGCGGGGGCGGGTCCACGATCAGGTTGCCGTAGGCTTCGGCGAAGCGGGTGCCCGAGGCGTCCATGTAGGCGTCGAAGTTGATGCTCTGCGAGCCGAGGGCGTGCGAGATGGCGGTGATCTTGACGGTCCGGGTCTGGCCGGGGTCGATCGTCATGCCGTACACCGCTTCGTCGTGGCTGTATTGCGACCACGGCGGATCGGAGGCCATCAGGCTCAGGCCGCTGTAGTCGTAGACGCTATGGAGGGTCATCGGCGTGGTGCCGGTGTTCTCGAGGGTCAGCTCGACCTCGAACGGCACGCCCTGCTGGACGCGGGCGGGAAGGTTCATGTCGTACCGAAGGTCCGGCACACCGGCGGAGAAACCCGAGCCGCCGCTGTAGCTCGTGCCCAAGCCCGCGGCCCAGCTCAGCTGCTGCTGGATGAACCATCCCGTCATCGCCAGGCCGCCGCCGCAGACCACGACCACGCCGAGGAACGAGCCGACGCCGATCGCGGTGAGCACCTGCCACGTCTGGAGGCCAGGCTTACGCAGCACTTGGGGTGTCGGCTGGTGTGGTGGGCCATCCATCGGGCCATCCTACGCCGCGGCGCGACTCAGCCGCGGCCACTTCCGGGGGCGGGGGTCACAGCTTGGGCTTGTGCTTGAGGCCGCGGACCTGCATGGGCAGGCCGTAGAGGTCGATGAAGCCGCGGGCGGCGGTGACGTCGTAGCCGTCCATGGCGAAGCTGGCGAGCTCGGGGTCGTAGAGGCTCTTGGGGCTGGTGGCCTCGACGG
>JBCBSA010000059.1:0-11107 GCA_039819425.1 Planctomycetota bacterium | reverse complement strand
ATCGACCTCACCCGCGACGGCCGGACCAGCGTCATGGTCAAGCTCCCCGCCGCCCATCGGCTGGCCCTCGGCGTTCAGGCCCGGCTCGGCGGCGACGACCAGGACGTGCGGCTGGCGTGGGGGGGCGGGCTCGAAGACGTAGTCGGTGAGCACGCCGGTGTTGGTCGTGCCGTGGGCCGAGAAGGCGAAGGCGTCGGTGACGTCGTCGCCGTTGACCTGGGCGCGGAAGGACGCGAGGTCGGCCCAGCGGTTGAGGGTGACCTCGACCGGGGCGGGCTTGTTGAGTTTCTGGCGGAAGCCCGGGCCGTCGAGGTCGGCCACGTGGGAAGCGCAGCCGGTGCCGAGCACGGCGGCGGCACCGACGGCGAGGGCGGCGAGCGGGAAGGATCGATGAGTTGGCGGGGGGTTCATAGACGAAACGGTACGATTCGTAACGCCGATGACTAGCGGGAATGTCGGGGGTTTGGGGGTGGGTTGTGAAGGGTTATCGGCTGTAGCGGCTGGGCGGTGCTATTTCAATTCGTGGAGCAGGGCGGCGTGGGTGCGACAGCCCAGGAGGAAGCGGTCGAGGCCAAAGTGCTCGTCGGGGGAGTGGATGTTGTCGGAGTTGAGGCCGAAGCCGATCAGGAGGGTGTCGATGCCGAGTTTTTCTTTGAAGTCGGCGATGACGGGGATGGTCGCGCCCTCGCGGACCAGGGCGGGCGGCCGGCCCGAGGCGTGCTCGATCGCACGGGAGGCGGCGGCGACCCAGGGCGAGTCGGTGGGCGTGGCGACGGGGCTGGCTTCGCCGTGATTCGTGATCTCCCAGCGGCAGCCGCCGGTGTCGTGTTGGTGGAGCCAGTCCGTGAATTGCTGGGCCACCTTCCGGGGGTCCATCGCGGCGGGGATGCGGAAGCTGACCTTGGCGCCGGCGAAGGTGGGGATGACGGTCTTGGCGCCCTCGCCCATATAGCCGCCGTAGAGGCCGTTGACGTCGCAGGACGGGCGGGTCCATCGGCGTTCGAGCGTGGAGAAGCCGCGCTCGCCGAAGGGGATGCTGCCGACGTCGCCGGTGAAGCGGTGCTCGTCGAAGCCGAGCCGTTGCCAGGCGTGGTGCTCGTCGGGTGAGGTGGCCGTCACGTCGTCGTAAAAGCCAGGAATCGTGACGCGGTGGTCGTCGTCGAAGAGCTTGCCCAGGACGCGGGTGAGCTCGGTGGCGGGGTTGGCGAGGGTGCCGCCGTAGACGCCGGAGTGGAGGTCGCGGGACGGGCCGTGGAGTTTGACGTCGAAGTAGACCAGGCCGCGGAGGGCGTAGGTGATCGCGGGGATGTAGCCGGGGTCGCTGCCGGGCGGGGTGTCCCACATGGAGGTGTCGCTGACGACACAGACGGTGTTGTGGTCGGCCTTGAGCAGGTCGGCGTGCTGGTCGAGGAACGCGGGGAGGCTGACGCTGCCGCACTCCTCTTCGCCCTCGATGAGGACGGTGACGTGGCAGGGCAGCGGGGTGCCGGTGGCGTGGTAGGCGCGGAGGGCTTCGAGGAAGCAGGCGACCTGGCCCTTGTCGTCGGAGGCCCCGCGGGCGAAGAGTTTGTTGTCCCGGACAACGGGGTCGAAGGGCGGGCTTGTCCAGCCGGCGACGGGGTCGGGGGGCTGGACGTCGTAGTGGCCGTAGAACAGCACGCGGTGCTGGGCGTCGTCGGCGACTCTCTTGGGCATGGACGTGGCGACCACCACCGGGTGCCCCGTTCGTCCGTCCTCACCCGCGGGCCGGAGCACCTCGACGCTCATGCCGAGCTCTTCGAGGCTGGACGCGACCCACGCCGCGGCGGCGTCCACGTGCTCCGCGAAGGCCGGGTCGGTGCTGACGCTCGGGATCGCGAGCAGACGCTTGAGCCGGGCCACGGCGTGATCGTGGTCGGCGGCGAGGTGGTCAAGGACGGCGGCGGCGGGGTGCGTGGCGGCGTTCATCCACGGAGTTTACGCCACGGCGGACTCGCTCGGCCGCGGCGTCGCGGGGATCAGTGGCTGTGGTCGTGGCCCTCGCCGTGATGATGCGTGTGGTCGGCGTTCCCGAAGTACTGCCCCTTGAACTTCGCCAGCGACGCCCGCAACGGTTCGGTCGCCGCGGGGTCGGTGGTCTGCTTGCACTTCATCGCGTAGACGATGATCTCGTGCAGCGACGCGAGCTTGGCCAGGTACGCCTCGTGTTCGGACTCGTCAGCGGGCAGCTTCACCCGTTGGGCCAAGAAGTACTCCTGCGCGTCGTCCTGGATCTTCTGCGCGTGCGTCTCCTTGTTGTTAGTCCAGCGGACGACCTGCTGCACGTCCTGCGGGTCGCTCGACCCGGCGAGCTCTTTGATGGACGCCATCGATTTTTCGATCGTGTCGATGTGCTGCGACAGCTCGGCGAACTTCAACTCGTCGCCGTAGATCCCGCAGGGCACCTGGCAGTGGGCCATCGCCCGAGGCGTTGCCGCGATGACCATCGCGGCGGCGGCTAACACAGACGAGACAGCGATGAGACGGGATCGGGTGCGACGCATGAATAAACTCCTTGTTGATCGACTTGTGACGGGCTGCAGTCTACAAAATACCTTAGGCCGGTTGACGGCGGTCCGTGGGCAGGCGTTCGAGAGCCGCGGCGTAGAGCGGCAAGGACTTCGTAAATCAATCATGAACAAGGAATCGGCCCGCTATCTTTCGTTGATCCGCCGCCTCGCCGAGCAAGCGAAAGGCCTCGCCGTCGACGCTTCGGTGCACAGGCCGAGGAAGAACCAATTCCACGTTTCGATGACACACGCGCTGCCCTGTGCCGAGAGGTTGTTGGGGAGACCCGCTTCGCTGAAAGAGACGGCCGATCAACTGAAAAACGCGGCCCGGGTGCTCGAACCGCTTATCTTGGCGGAGCGTGAGGCCCGCAACGTTGTCCGCTTCGTGGACGGGCGGGGCCACGCAAGAGCGATCTACGGCCTGTTGATGCTGCACCTCTTTGCGGAAGCGATCGATCGAGCCGGGCGGCCGGAAGACGAAGACTGCGGCCACGAGACACTGGTCTTGTCGGTCAGCATCGACTTACGGAGATCGAAATCGAACGAAGACCCCGATCCGCTGCTCGCGCTTTGGGGATTGTTGCCGGGGCGTCCGACGGTTGAAGCGGTGCGGTCCGCGATCGAGGTGTACGGCAACCCGTTCACCGAGCCGACGGGTCGACCCGAACCGCTTTTCCCGCAGGACCTCGACGCGTCGCCCGACGAATGGACCTACCGCGAGTTGGTGGGCTTGCACGCTCTGCATGCGATCGCCGAACGCACCCGCCACGACCCTTGGCGAGAGCGAGTCCGCGAGATCACGGCCTACCACCAACACCACACCCAGCCCGACTACACGACCTATCAGCCCTGGGCCGTCGCCGCGTTTCTCTCGAACCCCGAGACCGTCGGCTTCGCCGAGCAGCAGCTCCACGACGTCGAGACCCACCTCCACATCGAGGCCGGCCCCGGCGCCGTGCTGCCCGCCCTGCTCCTCGCCGACGCCTACGCGTCGCTCACCGCGTTAAAATCGTGACCCATACTTTCACGCCCCCGCGGATCACCCGGAGCCCGTCCCTTGGACCAAGACTTCAACCTCGACGCCTACGGCCTCGACGCCCCGACCGTCCAGCGCAACCTCTCCCCCGCCGCCCTCTACGAAGAGGCCATCCGCCACGAGCCCGGCGCGACCATCGCCGACTCGGGGGCGCTCATCGCCTACTCCGGTGAAAAAACCGGCCGCTCGCCCAACGACAAACGCGTCGTCCGCCAGCCCGACTCCGAAGACGACGTGTGGTGGGGCCCGATCAACATCCCCATCGAGGACCGCACCTTCCAGATGAACCGGAGGCGCGCCGTCGACTACCTCAACACCCGGCCCCGCCTCTACGTCGTCGACGCCTTCGCCGGCTGGGACCCCGCCCACCGCCTCAAGGTCCGCGTCATCTGCGAACGCCCGTACCACGCCCTGTTCATGTGGACCATGCTGATCCGGCCCACCGACGAAGAATCCAAGACCTTCGGCGACCCCGACTGGACCATCTTCAACGCCGGCCAGTTCCCCGCCAACCCCCTCACCGCCGGGATGACCAGCACCACCAGCATCGACCTCAACATCGCCGACCGCGAGTTCGTCATCCTCGGCTCGGGCTACGCCGGCGAGATGAAAAAGGGCATCTTCACCGTCATGAACTACCTCATGCCGAAGAAGAACCATCTCTCCATGCACTGCTCGGCCACCTGCGACGCCGACGGCCAAAACACCTCCGTCCTCTTCGGCCTCTCGGGCACCGGCAAGACCACCTTGTCTGCCGACCCCAACCGCCAGCTCGTCGGCGACGACGAACACGTCTGGACCGAGACCGGCGTCTTTAACATCGAGGGCGGCTGCTACGCCAAGGCCCTGGACCTCTCGCCCGAGTCCGAGCCCGCCATCTACAAAGCCCTGCGCTTCGGCGCCGTCCTCGAGAACGTCCGCTTCGACCCCGCCGACCACCACGTCGACTTCGGCGACACGTCCATCACCCAGAACACCCGCGGCGCCTACCCGGTGGAAGCCATCGACAACGCAAGGATTCCGGGGGTCGCCGGCCACCCCACCGACATCATCTTTCTCACCTGCGACGCCTTCGGCGTCCTCCCGCCCCTGGCCCGCCTCACCCCCGAGCAAGCGATGGCCCACTTCATCTCCGGCTACACCGCCAAGGTCGCCGGCACCGAGATGGGCGTCACCGAGCCCCAGGCCACCTTCAGCCCCTGCTTCGGCGGCCCGTTCCTCGTCTGGCACCCCGCCAAGTATGCCCAGCTCTTGGCGGAGAAGATGAAAAAACACCACACCAACGTCTGGCTGGTCAACACCGGCTGGACCGGAGGGGGCCATGGGGTGGGTTCGAGAATCAAGCTGAAGTACACCCGCGCCATCGTGGACGCGATCCACGCCCACCGCTTGGCCGATGCTCCGACGACGCCGGACCCGCTCTTCAAGTTCGACATCGTCACCGCCGTCGACGGCGTCCCCGACGACCTGCTCCAGCCGCGCAACGCCTGGGCCGACCCCGCCGTGTACGAGGCCGAGGCCGTGAAGCTCGCGGGGCTATTCAACGAGAACTTCCAGAAGTACGCCGACGGCGTCGACCCCGCCGTCCTCGACGCACTTCCGTCCGCCGCCCCGTCGATCTAAACCTGACGGCCAGACCTCGGAAAACGTCGAACGTTATTCTCCACTAGCCGCGACGCTACGCGTCGCCGGGCGGCGTTGCGTAGCAACGCGGCTATTTCAATGCCACCAATCCCAAAAGGAACCCCATGGGCATCATCAAAGAGTTCAAGAGCTTCATCCTCCGCGGCAACATGGTCGACATGGCCGTGGGCATCATCATCGGCGCCGCCTTCGGCGCGCTGGTCAAGTCCCTCGTCGCCGACGTCGTCATGCCGCCGATCGGCGCGGCGATGGGCGGGATCGATTTCTCCGAGTACAAACATGTCCTCGTCGAGGAGATCAAGGCCACGCCCGACACCCCGGTCGAGCATCCCGTCACCGGCGTGACGATCGAGAAAAACCTCCCGGCCGTAACGCTCAACTACGGCGCGTTCATCAACGCCTGCCTCACGCTGCTCATCCAGGGCTTCGCGATCTTTATCCTCGTCAAGTTCATCAACGCGATGAAACGTAAGGAAGAAGAGACCCCCAAGGACGAACCCAAGCCCGCCCAAGACATCGTGCTGCTCTCCGAGATCCGCGACCTGCTGGCCGAGCAAAAACCCGGCGCCTGACCGCCGCGGACAACTTCCGGCCACCCGGGCTCACTCGAACTCTTCGTCGCCGTCGACGAAGCCGACGAGCTTGCGGCTGCGGACGGGGTGCTGGAGCTTGCGGATGGCCTTGGCTTCGACCTGGCGGACGCGTTCGCGGGTGACCTTGAAGATGCGGCCGACCTCTTCGAGCGTGTAGGTGTAGCCGTCGCCGATGCCGTAGCGGAGCTTGATGATCTCGCGTTCGCGGTAGGTCAGGGTCTTGAGGACCTGCTCGATGCGGGAGCGGAGCATGTCGCTGGTGGCGGACTCGGAGGGGTTGGAGGCGGCCTCGTCCTCGATGAAGTCGCCGAAGTACGAATCTTCGGATTCGCCGACCGGCCGATCGAGGGAGATCGGGTGCCGGCTGATCTTCATCACACGGCGGGCCTCGACGACGGGCATCTTGGCGGCCTCGGCGATCTCCTCGATGGTGGGCTCGCGGCCCAGGTCCTGGAGGAGGTTCTTGGCGATGTTGCGCAGCTTCGACATCGTCTCGATCATGTGGACCGGGATGCGGATGGTGCGGGCGTGGTCGGCGATGGCGCGGGTGATGGCCTGACGGATCCACCAGGTGGCGTAGGTGGAGAACTTGTAGCCGCGCTTGTACTCGTATTTGTCGACGGCGCGCATGAGGCCGGTGTTGCCCTCCTGGATGATGTCGAGGAAGGACAGGCCGCGGTTGCGGTACTTCTTGGCGATGGAGACGACGAGGCGGAGGTTGCCGCCGGAAAGATCACGCTTGGCTTCCTCGTATTCGTCGAAGACGGTGGTCACGTCGGCGACCATCGTCTTGAGTTCGTGGGGTTCGCAGAGGACGAGGCTGCGGAGGCCAGACAGCTCTTCGCGCATGACCATGAGGTCTTCGGGGTCGTAGCGGTCGGGGAACTCGTCGGCCTTGGCGAGGGTCTTCTGCAGGTCGTCCATCTTCTTGACGATGGAGCGGAGCTTCTTGAGCATCGGCTGGACCTTGCTCGTGCGCAGGCAGCACTCCTCGATGAGGGTGGTCATCTTGCGGCGGCGGGTCTTGATGCGGTCGTGGAGCTGTTGGGTGTCGGCTTTGGACAGGCGGCCGGGGGCTTCGAGGGCGTCCCAGTCGGTGCGGTTGAGGTCCATCATCCGGCGGATGGTCTTGAGGTTGTTGGGGATCCGCGCGGCGATCTTGCCCTTGGCGTCTTCTTCCGCGGTGGAGATCTTCATCGTGCGGTCGAAGGGCAGGTCGCCCTCGTGGACCATCTCGAGGGTCTCGACGCAGGTCTTGACCGAGTAGTCGTTCTGAAGCACGAGTCGGCGGAAGAGGTAGCGGCAGGTCTCGATCTTCTTGGCCAGGCGGATCTCTTCGTCGCGGGTCAGGAGGCTGATCTCGCCCATCTGGGTGAGGTACATGCGGACGGGGTCGTCGATGCGCTTGTGGCCCGACTCGGAGAGGGCTTTGGCGATCTCGGCTTTGGCTTGTTCTTGGGTGAGGAGTTCTTCGCCGCCTTCACCTCCGGAATCGTCCTCGGAATCGCCTTCGGCTTGCTCGTCTTCGCCGTCGGAGTCTTCGTCGCCGTCGGCCTTGGCTTGGGTGGCATCGGCCGGGGCAGCGTCCGGGAGGGCTTCCGGGGCGGGCTCGGCTTTTTGCGGTTTGGGCGGGTCGTAGGTCTTGCCGACGGCGGTGGCGGCGGCGACGGGGTTACGCGGCATGGCGGCGGCGGGGATGTGCTTGGGATCGACCAGCGTGATGCCCAGGCGCTCGAAGAGGACCAGCAACTCGTCGAGCTTGTCGGGGCTGACATAGTTGTCGGGGAGCAAGGCGTTGAGCTGGTCGAAGCTGATGGTGCCGTGCTTCTGGCCGGCAGCGATGAGTTCGAGGACGGCGGGATGGAGGGGGTCGAGCATCAAGGCAAGGTCTCTCGGGGGCGGGTGCGTTCGGGTGTCTGAAAGTCGAAGGTCGGCGGGTTCCGGTGCCGAGGTTCAATTCCGGGGGCGGGGGACGCGGGCGGGGGAGGGGTTGGCCCGGCGGGACTCGAGGTAGCGGTGGAGGGTTTGGTCGTCGGGTTGGTGCATGGCCTGCTGTCGGAGGCGGTCGGCCTCGGCGTTGCGGCGGTGCTGGATCAAGTAGTTGGCGGACTCGAGGAGCTGTTGGCGCATCAAGTCAAGGGTGGTTTCGGGGTCGACGTCCGTTGGCGGCAACGCCTGGTCGAGTTCGTGGTCGGCGGCGGTGGCGAGCTGGATCAGGGCGTGTTCGCCGCGTTCGGCGAAGTCGGCGAGGAGTTGGGCGAGGGTGGGGGTTCGGCCATCGGCGAGGGCGTGGTAGACCTCGGCGTACAGCCGGCGGGTCGGCCCCGGGGTGAAGTCGGCCGGCGAGACCGCTTCGTCGAGGCCCGAGCCGTCGTCGAGGGTCGCCTGGAACAAGGAAGGGGCTCTCACCAGGGCGGCGACGAGCCGCCTTTGGGCTTTTTCCACAGCGGGAAGTGTAGACCGGGAATCGCCGTTCGCAAGGCCGAGATCGTCATGATTTTCACCACCGTCTTCCGGGTTACCAGTACTGGCCGGAGCGACACTATCGGCCGTCTGGCCGTCTGTCTCCAGCGACCGAGAACCCCCGGAAGCTCCCTCGGAAAACTCGGGCGCGGAGTCGAAATGCCGGGGGCGAGGATTCCGGTTTCGGGGGGTTCGCTGGCGAAGCTGATCACTCACAGCGGTCTCACTCATCCCGAGCATCCCCGCCAAGCGGCCCACCACGAAGGCCCGCCGGACCTCCCCCATCTTGGTGAGGCCCAGCTCGACGAGCTGGTTCATAAACCCCTCGGCGACGCGCTGCCGGCCGGTAACGGTGTCGGCGGCGTCGAGGCGGGCCTGAGTGCGGGCGAAGACGAAGGCCAGGGCGTCTTCGGCCCGGTCGAGCACCTCTTCCCACTCATCCAGCCCCCCCGCTTTGAGGAGTTCGTCGGGGTCCTGCCCGCCGGGGAGGACGGCGATGGACACGTCCAGGTCGCCGGTGAGGAACACCTCGACGGCGCGATCGGCGGCTTTCTGGCCGGCGGCGTCGCCGTCCATCACGAGGATCACCTGCTCGCAGTACCGGCGGAGCTCGCGGACGTGCTCGGCGGTGAGGGCGGTGCCGAGGGCGGCGACGACGTTGCGGGCCCCGGCCTGGTGGCAGGCGATGACGTCGGTGTAGCCCTCGACGATCACCGCGGTCTTCGAGTCGATGATGGGCTTCTTGGCGGCGTGGAGGCCGTAGAGCGTGGCCGACTTGTTGAAGAGCGGGGTCTCGGGGGAGTTGAGGTATTTGGGCTCGTCTTCGTCGCGGAGCTTTCGGCCGCCGAAGGCGACGGGGCGGCCGATGGCGTCGAAGATCGGGAAGACGAGGCGGTGACGGAGGAAGTCGAAATCACCGTCGCCGGTCTTCCGGGGGCGGATGAGCTGGGCTTTTTCGAAGGCGTCGCGGTCCCACTGCTTGTCGCGGACCATGGTGACCAGGCCGTCCCAACGGTCGGGGGCGTAGCCGAGGCCGAAGGTCTCGACCATCTCGGGCGAGACGCCGCGGCGTTCGAGGTAGGCGCGGGCCTCGGCCCCGTGTTGCTCGTGCTTCAGCAGGGCGCGGAAGAAGCTGACCGCGAGGTCGTTCGCCGCCGCGATGCGCTTGCGATCCCCACCCGAACCCGATCCGTCATCGCCTTGGCCCCGACCGCCCTGCCACGGGGTCAGCTCGATCCCCGCCCGCTCGGCGAGGTACTTGAGCGCTTCGACGAACCCCATCTTGTGGTAGTTCATGACGAATGAGAACGCGTCGCCCCCGGCCCCGCAGGAGAAGCACTTGTAGATCTGCTTCTGCGGGCTGACCTGCATCGAAGGCGACTTGTCGTCGTGGAACGGGCACAGGCCGGCGAACTCCTTGCCCTTGGGCCGGAGGTTCACCTGCTCACCGATGAGGCGGACGATGTCGGTCGCCGCCTGGACTTTTTCTTTGTCGCCGTTGTCGCGGAAACTCATGGCGTGTGTGCCCAGCCGACTATGTCTTCCGGTTCCCGGGGGGTATCCGGGGGGTGTCCTGGAAGAAGTCGGCCCGGACCGCGGTGGATCAGCCGGGGGGGATACTTAGTTTGGGGTCGCTTCGCCTGGCTGACCGGTCCGAGTCGTGGAGGATCGGGCTATTCGCTCTCGCAGTCATCCTGCGGACGCGGAGTCACCCAATTTCCGGGGGGCGGGGTGAGCTCGATCCGGGCCGGCCGGTGCAGTCGGCGGCGTCATCCGTGGCTCTTTTCCCGCGGGGGATGTCCTGCGTGGGCCCACGCGGCGGGGCCCGCTCAATCGGTGCGGGGCGGCGGAGGTCAGTCCTTGACCTGCAGGCCGCCGGTCTCTCGCTCGTTTAAGTGTTTCGTCCGGGCGGCGGAAGTCAACCGGGAACGGCCAACATCCGGTAAAAACAAACCACCCAGCCGGTCGAGCCCGCATCCCTGCCGGGCCCGTTTGAACTCGAACGGGTCAGTCCTGATCCGAGCCGTCCGCCGCGGCATGTTCCGGGGTGTCGGGCTTGTAGGCGTACTTGCGCTTGAGCGGCTTGACCACGAGGCCCATGCGGATCGCCTTGGCCGAGGCCTTGACGCGGCGGACGCTGCCGTCCTCCATGACCGCCTTGACGGTCTGGATGTTGGGCTTGAAGGTGCGTTTGGTCTTGCCGGTGACCTTGGTGCCGACGCCGCCGAGGTATTTCTTCTTACCGCGGAGGGTGTACTGGTACCCGGTGCCGGTGCGTCGGCCGGTGAATTCGCAGACTCGGGGCATGGGTCAGGTCTCGCGGAGCGGGGGTGCGTGTGGAAGCGGCCGACGTCGGCCGAGCCCAATAAATTAGCCGACAACCTCGGCGGCTGCAAGTCAAGAAATCCGGGCCCGGGCGCCGAATCCGCCGCGAAAAACTTATGCTCCGACCATGCCCGAGGTTGCCTGCGAGCTCTGCGGCCGGTCCGGCCTCGAACTCACTCGGCACCACCTCATCCCGCGGGCCCGTCACAAGAAGCCCCGCACCCGCCGGAACCACGCCCGGGCCGACCTGAACGCCGCGATCGCGATGCTCTGTCGGCCGTGCCACGCGACGGTGCACCAGGTGCTATCCGAGCAAGAGCTGGCCGAGGCGTACCACACGGTCGAGGCGTTGGCGGGCCACCCGGACGTGGCCCGGTTCGTGGCGTGGGTGCGGAAGAAGCCGGCGGGCCTGCGGGTACCGATACGCCGGCCGGGGCGCTAGTGTGCGGGGACGGAAATCTGAACTCTGACCCACATCCGCACGCCGAGGCCCCACCGTGACCCTATCCCGCCCCACC
>JBCBSA010000058.1:0-11239 GCA_039819425.1 Planctomycetota bacterium | reverse complement strand
CTGATCCACTGGGACCACGACCCCCCGCCCCCGCCGGAACCCCAGAAAGACGCCGACAAGAAAAAAGAACCGGCGGCCAAGACGGCGTAACGCATCTCCGCCGCCTGTTTGGCGGGCGACGCGCAGCGTCCCGCGGGTGCCCCGTGGTGTCGGGCGAGGGCGGCTCCGCCGCACCCACTAAACATGTCGATCAACCCCGCTAAAACTCGTAGATCGCCCGCAGCGAGAACGACCCGAGGCCGTCGGTGGTCGTCTGTTCCTCGAACTCGCGGGTGAAGATGCTCTGGAGGTAGGTGGCGTTGAAGACGAAGTTGTGGCGGCGCCACTCGATCGCCACGCCGGCGGCGGCCTCGCCGAAGAAGGGTTCGAGCGAGACGGCGGGGCTGGGGTTTCGGTAGTTGCTGCCCTCGATGAAGGTGTTCCACTCGACGTAGCGGCCGATGACGCGGACGAAGGCGTAGTGGGAGACGCCCTTGAGCGGCTTGCCGGTGGCGGAGCCGGGGTCGATGAAGCGGGCGGCGCCGAAGTCGTCGGGGAGGTTGACGCCGACGCGGAGGTCGGTGCCGACGCTGACGCGGCGGAGCACGGTGCCGACGTCGACCTCGAAGCGGGGGATGAGCTGCCAGTCGAGGGGCGTGTTGTAGGCGACGGTGCGGCCCAGGTCGACCCGCCACTTGCGGCGGTAGGTGACGTTGAAGGCGAACTCGGACTCGAGCTGGCTGGACCAGTCGGGGTCGGGGTCGCCGGTGATGTCGTGGATCCATTCCTGAGCGGTCTCGGCGAGGGAGCTCGCGCCGGTGATGCCCAGGTCGAGCTGGAGGTGGTCGAGCACGTTGTTGTGCTCGCGCTGGAAGAAGGTGCCCAGGAAGAGGTAGCCGGCGAACGGGCGGTCGTCGGGGTCGGGGATCGCTTCGGTGATGACCTCGGGGGTGAAGATCTGCTGGCCGAGCACGAAGCCGAAGGCGGTGCCGTCGTGGGGCAGGCCCAGGGCGTCGATGACTTTTTCGCCGCCGTTCTCGTGGAAGGCGACGGAGATGCCTTGGCCGGAGGTGTAGTGGCGGTCGGTGTTCTCGTTGGGGCGGACGAAGGTGCCGTCGTTCTCGAAGAAGACGGTGAAGGAGACGGGAGAAGGTTTGGGGTCGGCGTAGGGCTCGTCGAGCGTGAAGCCCGAGACTGACTGCCCCGCCGCTATCCCCACACACCACGGCCCCAAGAGCCAACTCAAACAGGCGTAGCAAGCGGTGTATCGAAGCAACGTGTCATCCTTGTTCGTTGGCGTCGACGTGGGCCCGCAGGTCGGGGAAGAATTCGTCGAAGTCGGCGAGGAAGCCGCCGTACTGCTCGCGCAGCGTGTCGGCCGCGGGGGCGAGATCGACGGGCCGTCCGAAGCGCTTGCGCAGCCGGGCCGACATCCGCTCAAGGGTGAGGGCGATGCCGTCCACGGTGGCGTAGGCGTTGAGCCAGTCCTCCTCCGCGATGAACGGCATGATCGTCCGCATCCGCGGGGTCATCAAGTCCACGGCCGCGGGCTCGGCGAGCGTGCCGTAAACCCGGCGGACGAACTCGGCCCGAGGCCGGGGGTGGTGTCGGTCCCAACGCACCGAGAGCGTGTGGTCGTAGAGCACGTCGACGATGACCCCGGCGAACCGCCCGTGGGCCGAACGCAGCCGGGCACGGGAGCGCTCGAAGACGGGGTGCCGATCGGTGTAGGCGTCGACACGACGGTGTCGCAGGACACCGGCGAACACGACCGGGTCCAGGTCGTCGGGCAGCCGGCCGCGGTGCAGGTCGGGCAGGATGTTGCCGACCATCGACGCGGCGTTGTCGTCGGCGAGCAGCAGGTGGGCGAGGAAGTTCAACCCCGGGATCATCGCAGATGTTTAGCGGGTGCGGCGAAGCCGCCCGCGCCGTCCGCCACGGAGCACTCCCAGCAAGACCCCCGGAATACCCCCCGGAATACCCGCGAGACGCTGCGCGTCACCCGCCAACCCGGCGCAGGGGCGGCTCACCCCACCGCGGCGACGCCGTCTTCGATCGCGGTGATCTTGCCGAGGCGGCGGGCGTGGCGGCCGCCCTCGAAGTCGGTGGTGAGGAAGACCTCGACGGCGCGGTCGATCACGCGTCGGCCCATCAGGTCGGCGGCGAGGCAGATCACGTTGGCGTCGTGATGGCGGCGGGCGGCGTCGGCCCCGATCTCGTCGTGGACCTGGGCGGCGCGGACGCCGCGGACCTTGTTGGCGGCGATGCACGAGCCGATGCCCGAGCCGCAGACGAGGATGCCGTAATCCACCTCGCCGGCGGCGACCGCCTGGGCGACGGGCCACGCCGAGTCGGGGTAATCGACGGACTTGCCCGAGCTCACGTCGCCGAAGGTGACCAGTTCGTGACCGGCGACGCCGAGCGTGGCGGTGAGTTCGAGGAGGATTTCGCTGCCGCGGTGGTCTCCTCCGAGTGCGATCTTCATGAGAGCTGCTCCGTCAGCCGTTGTTCGAGGGCGGTTTCGATCTGTCGGGCGGTGCGTCGGTACACGTCCGGGCCGGCGCCGTAGGGGTCGTCGATGTCGCGGTCTTCGTCGAGGCGGACGACCTTGTCGGCGGCGTGGGGGGCCTGGGCCAGGACCGCCTGGCGGTGCGACTCGGTCATGGTGAAGATCCGATCGGCGGCCCGGATCAGGTCGTTCGAGAGAGGCCGAGAGCGGTGGCCCGAAAGGTCGATCCCCAGCTCACGCATCGCATCGACGGCCTCGGCACTCGCCGACTGGCCTTCGCCAGCATACACGCCGGCGGACCCGACGCGGACATCGGGTTTACCCTCTAACCGTTTTTTCGCGACGGCCTCGGCCATCGGGGAACGGCAGGTGTTGCCGGTGCAAACGAACAACAGGTGGGTGGTCTGCATGTTGCGCAGCATCCTCTCGTCGATCACGCCCGAGCGCACGACGGTGACGTGGTATCGGCCATCGGGCGAAGCGGATTGATGAACGGTCGTCGATCCGTCTCCCAAAGGTTTGAGTTGAACCAAAGTCGAGGGGCGACCGAATCGACAGCGGCCGCCGTCGAGCACGGCGTCGGCGGCGGGGCCGAGCGCAAGGGCCGCGGCGTCGGCGTCGAGGGCGGGGCGTGCGCCGCGGGGCGTGGCCGAGGCGGCGACAACCGGGCCGGCCGCGGCGCGGAGCAGGCGCTGCGTGAGCGGGTGATCGGGGCAACGCAGCGTGACGGGCGGGCCGCCGTCGGACGGGTGAACCTCGAACGTGACCGGGCCGGGCAGGGCTTTGCGCAGCAGGCGTTCGAGCCAGCGGCTCGGGGCGGGCAGCGCCGCGAGGGCGGCGTCGGCGTTGGACAGGTGCAACGCGAAACGCTCGTCGGGGCCGACCTGTTTGAGTTCGCGCAAACGGGCCATCGCGCCCGGCAGGTCGGCCCGGGCGGCGACGCCGTAGACGGTCTCGGTGGGCAGGCCCACGAGGCCGCCGCGGTTGAGCGTCTCCGCCGCATCGTCGGGGGAAGCGGTGGGCATCACGGCGGCGGGGTGGGCGGGGTCGGGCATGAACGGGCCGGAAAAAGATGGGCGTGCGGGGCTGCGTCGGCGTCGGGATGATAGCGCCGCTTACTCGGCCCGCGGCTCGACCTGCGTGGCGACGGCGCGGAGGTAGCCGTCGAGGTAGCGGTCGACGAAGAGCTGGACGCCGTGGGCGGTGAGCTCGTGGTCGGTGCCCCAGACGCAGGCCTGGAGGTCGGTGAAGTCGGGGTCGATCTGTAGGAGCACGTCGGCCCGCTTGTTGTCGTCGGAGAGGTGCTGAGCGAGGTAGGCCGACAACGCGTTCACGCCGGGCCCGCCGATGCAGACGGTGGGCAGGCTGCGCAGCTCGTCGTGGTTGAGGTACCACAGGTCGGTGCAGACGGTCGGGTCGATCTCGACGCCGAGCACGGCCTGGTACTCCTCCTTCCAGTTCTCGATCTCTTCGACCAGCCGGTACGCCAACGGGCGGTCGGCTTGCTCGGCGCGCAGGTGCGAGCCGACGACGATCATCACGCGGTGGGGCGAGTCCGCGTGGGAGTCCGGGGGGTCGGCCGGGTCGGGTTCTTGAGGAAGGTCGGACATCGGCAGGTCAATGATAGATTCACGCTCCGCCGAGCAGCACGGCCAGCAAACCCTTCTGGGCGTGGAGCCGGTTGTGGGCCTGGGAGAAGACGCGGCTGCGGGGGCCGTCGAGGACCTGGTCGGTGATCTCGACGCCGCGGTAGGCCGGCAGGCAGTGCAGCACGATCGCGTGGTCGGCGGCGAGGTTGCACAGCGGGCGGTTCACCTGAAACCCCTCGAACGCGGCGAGCTTGGCCTGCTTGTCGGCCTCTTCACCCATCGACACAAACGTGTCGGCGCAGATCACGTCCGCGCCACGCACCGCCTCTTCGGGGTCGTGGGTGACCTCGATGAAGCCGTCGTCGGGCAACGCATATCCCGGGGGGCTGGCGAGGACGAACCGCATGCCGAGTTTCTGACAGATCGCCGCGAGGCTGAAAGCGACATTGTTGCCGTCGCCGACGAAGGCGACGGTTCGGCCCGACACGTCGCCGTCGCCCGGGGCGAACTCGTCGATGATCGTCATCGCGTCGGCCAGCGCCTGGGCCGGGTGCGAGCGGTCCGAGAGCATGTTGACGATCGGCACGGTCGAAGACTGGGTCATCTCGACGAGGTGGTCGTGGCGGAACACGCGGGCCGCGATCGCGTCGACCATGCCGGCGAGCACGCGGGTGACGTCGCCGACCGACTCGCGCTCGCCGAGCCCGACCTCGTGCTGGCCCAGCACCACGGCGTGGCCGCCGAGCTCTTGCATCGCCAACTCGAAGCTCACCCGCGTTCGCAGCGACGGCTTCTCGAACAGCATCGCCAACGACTTGCCGGCCAACACCGGCTCGTTCGACACGCGCCGCTGCCGCTGGTCGCGCAGCGACAGCCCGACTTTGAGGACGTGCCGGATCGTGTCGGCGTCGTGGTCGGCGATGTCGAGGAAGTGTCGCATGGCGGGCTTATTGAGCGGTGGGGTGGTTTGGCGGTCCAAGTGGTTTTCAGACCACCAAACCGCTAAATCACAAAACGATTTCCGTCCCGATCCCCCGGTCGGTGTACACCTCGAGCAGCAGCGAGTGGCGGATGCGGCCGTCGATGATGTGGGCCTTGCGGACGCCGGCGCCCACGGCGGTGAGGCTGGCCTCGACCTTGGGCAGCATGCCGGCGGTGATGACGCCCGAGTCGATCAGACCGTCGATCTCGCTGCGGGTGAGGTGCGAGGCCAGGTCGTCGACGTCTTCCGACCGGCGGATGCCGTGGGTGTCGGAGACGAGCACCAGTTTCTCGGCATCGACCGCAGCCGCGACGTGGCCGGCGACCGAGTCGGCGTTGATGTTCAGCTTACCCCCGGCCTTGTCCCGCGCGATCGGCGCGATCACCGGGATCACCCCCCGACCCACCAACGCCCCCAGCAGGTCCGCGTTGACCCAGTCCACCTCGCCCACCAGCCCGATGTCGATCTTCCGCCCGCCCTCGCCGTCGAGCTTGAGCACCCTGCCGAACACGACGCAGCTGCCGAGGCTGTGCAGCCCCATGCCGCGGCCGCCGTATTGACCCACGGTCTGCACCAGCTCGGCGTTGACCTGGTTCACCAGCACGTGCTCGGCGATCGCCAGCGTCCGCTCGTCGGTGTACCGCCGGCCCTGCACAAACTGCGCCTCCAGCCCCGCCCGGCCCATCGCGGCGTTGATCGCCTTGCCCCCGCCGTGCACCACGATCGGCCGCATGCCCACGCTCGCCATGAAGCACACGTCCTGCACCAGGGACGACAGCGCCTCGGGCTCGTCCATCAGCGACCCGCCCAGCTTCACCACCACCACCTTCCCCGCGAACTGGCGGATGTAGGCGTGGGCCTCGACCAGGGCCGCGGCTTTGTCGATCGCTTGCTGCAAAACGGCATCCTCTCAGCAAATCCGCCGAATCGGCCATGGTACCCAACCCCCGTGACCGCGACAAACTTCGGAGCCGAGCCGCCCTCTGATAAGCTAAGCGGAGTTGTCGGCAACGGTTCCGCCGACAATGACACCATGCCCAAGCCGCACCCAACCCGCCGGGGGGGAGGCGTGTCGCTCGCCGCGACCGCCGCGCTGACCCTGTGGTTGGCCCTCTCGGCCTGCTCGTCCGACCCCACCGCCGACCGCCTCGGCCGGCTCGACGTCGAGGCCCAGCGCATCATCGCCCTCCAACAACAGCGCACCCTCGGCCCGCTCGCCGCCGTCGAACCGCCCGAGCGCACCTTCCTCCTCAACGAAGACCCGGACGGCCGGGCCGTCGACGACGCCTACGACCGCGAACCCCCCACCGCCAACCCCCCCGCCGCCGAACTCGACGTCTCGGCCCGCCCGCCCGCTGGCACCCTCTCGCCCCCGGCCCTACTCGACGACGGGACCCGGCCCGACACGCTCCGCTTCGACCTCGAAGCCCTGCTCGCCTACGCCATCGCCCACAGCCCCGAGTACCAGCTCGAGCGCGAAGCCCTGTTCCTCCAGACCCTCTCGCTCATCATCGAGCGCCACGAGTGGGGACCCCGCTTCTTCTCCGTCGTCAGCGGCTCGATCACCGGCGACCCCGAGTTCGGCGACACCGACACCGCCCTGTCGCTCATCGGCTCGGTCGGCGTCAGCCAACGCCTGCCCTACGGCGGCACCGTCTCCGCCGCCGCCCTCGTCGACTACGTCACCCTCCTCCGCGAGTCCGCCGCCTCCGCCGGCACCGACGACACCACCAACGTCGACCTCGAGCTCTCGCTCGACCTGCCGCTCCTGCGCGGCGCCGGCCGCACCGCCGTCACCGTCGAGGCCGCCGTCCAGGCCGAGCGCGACCTCATCTACGCCGTCCGCGACTTCGAGCGTTTCCGCCGCGAGTTCTTCGTCGACCTCGCCACGACCTACTTCAACCTCGTCACCGCCCAGCGTCAGCTGGCCAACCGCGAGCTGCAGCTGCGCAACCTCGAGAGCCTGGCCGAGCAGTTCATCGCCCTCGCCGAGGCCGGCCGCGTGCCGTTCTTCCAGGCCGAGCGCGCCGAGCAACGCGCCCTCACCGTCCGCAGCCTCCTGGTCAACCAACAAGAAAACTACGTCAGCAACCTCGACGCCCTCAAACTCACCATCGGCGTCGAGACCACCCGCCCCGTCGAGATCCTGCCCGTCGAGATCGACGTCCCCGAATTGGTACTCGACGTCGACGCCGCCGTCGCCACCGCCCAGCAGCTGCGCCTCGACCTGCAGACCGAGCGCGACCTCGTCGGCGACGCCCGCCGTGGCGTGCTCATCGCCCGCAACCAACTCCTGCCCGACCTCGACCTCCAGGCCGACACCTCCATCGATACCAGCGACGACTTCGGCATCATCGACTTCCAGCCCGGCGACGACGACTTCAGCGTCTCCCTCGCCCTGGGCCTGCCCCTGGACCGCAAGATCGAGTACGCCGACTACCGCGCCGCCCTCATCGGCCTCGAACAGCAGAACCGCGGCTTCCTCGTCGAACGCGACCGCGTCGCCCTCCAGGTCCGCAACACCGCCCGCGGCATCGACCAGTCCCGCTTCCAGCTCCAGCTCCAGGACCGCGCCGTCGAGATCAACGAACGCCGCGCGATCCAGGTCGAGATCGACCAGCGCAACCTCGGCACCCGCGAAGTCATCGACGCCCAGGAAGACCTCCTCGACGCCCGGGACGACCGCGACGAGGCCATCGCCGACCTGCGCATCAGCATCCTCCAGTTCCTGCTCGCCTCCGGGCAGATGCGCGTCGGGCCCGGCGGCCAGTGGCTCGCCCCCGGCACCCTCCGCCCCGCCGACGACACCTACCCCCCGCCCGACCCGTCCGCGACGCCCTACCTCGACCCCGCGGCTTTGCCCGCCGACGGACTATGATGAGGCCATGCAGCACGCGTCGTGCCGCCGCGTTTCCCCGACACCTACGTTCCCATGACCGCCGACCCGCACCCTACCCGCCGCCGCCGCCCCGCGTCCCGCCGCCGCGGCGCGGCGTTGGTTGCGTGGGCGCTGGGTATCGCCGGCGTCGTCGGGCTCTCGGTGCTCGCCGTGACGCTCTCGTCCGGCACCGACGCCTCGTCCGAAAGCGACCCGGCGTCTTCGGTATCCCGGGGCGGGGGCAGTAACGTCGAGTGGTTCCGGGTCGCCCCGCGCTCCTTCGACCTCACCGTCACCGAGTCCGGCGACATCGACGCCGCCTACCGCCTCGAGATCAAGTCCCGCGTCGAAGGTCGGCCCGCCATCATCTCGATCGTCGACGAGGGCAGCCGCGTCAAGGCGGGCGACGTCCTGGTCCGCCTCGAAACCGAGGCCCTGCTCACCCGGATCGAAGAGACCATCCTCCAGGTCGAGAAGGCCCGCAGCGACGAGGTGTTCGCCCGCCGCGGCCTCGAGATCGAGCGCAACGAAGCCACGTCCACCCAAGCCGCCGCCGAGGTCAGCCTTGCCCTGGCCGAGCTCGAACTGGCCAAGTGGATGCAGGGCGACGTGCCGCAGATGCGCCGCGAGCTCAACCTCGCCCTCCAGAAAGCCGAGCGCCAGGTCGAACGCGCCCAGCGTGATTACCAGATCAGCAAAGAGCTCTACGATCGCAAGTTCATCAGCCTCAACGACCTCGAAGACGCCGAGATCGACCAGCTCGACGCCGCCGACGCCCTCCAGACCGCCCGGCTCAACCTGTCGGTCTACAACGACTACACCTACCAGACCGAAGAGCAGCAGAAGCGCTCGGCCGTGGACCAGGCCCGCGCCGACCTCGAAAAAGTCGTCGCCCAGAACGCCTCCCAGCTCGACCGCCTCGTCGCCGACCTCGAAGGCAAGGTACAGACCCTCGCCATCCGCGAAGACCGCCTCCGCAAGCTCCGACAACAACTCGAAGCCAGCACGATCGCCGCGCCCCGCGACGGCGTGGTGATCTACGGCACGTCGGTCGGCCGGCAACGCGGCCGCGGCGACCCCATGGCCGAGGGCCGGCTGGTCCGCTTCAACGAAACCATCCTCTTCCTGCCCGACGTCTCGGAGATGATCGCCAACCTCTCGGTCGCCGAGGCTTACGAGCCGCTGGTCCGGCCCGGCCAGACCGTCCGCGTCACCGTCGACGCCCGCCCCGGCGAGGTCTTCCGGGGCGTCGTCGAACGCACCTCTCCCCTCGCCGAGTCCGGCGGCTGGCTCAACCCCGGCCAGCGCGAGTTCGTCGCCCGGGTCACCCTGCCCGGCGGCGCCGACGCCAACCTCTCCCCCGCCATGCGCTGCACCGGCGAGATCACCGTCGGCCGCGTCGAGGACGCCCTCGCCGTCCCCGTCCAGGCCGTCTTCACCGAAGGCGACCAGCACTTCTGTTACGTCCCCGCCGGCGGCGGATTCGTCGCCCCCCGCCCCGTCGAGATCGGCCGGGCCTCCGAATCCCTCGTCGAGATCGCCTCGGGCCTCGAGCCCGGCGACCGCGTGCTCTTGCGCGAGCCCCGCCCCGGCGAACTCCGCGACCCCGCCTGACGCCCCGCCGCGATCGATCTCACCCCCGAAGCCCACGGATTCAATCCGTGGGTGCCTCCCATTCCAACCCATCCACCCTCTCGCCAACCCCCGCGCCTACCATCGCCCGCCATGCAAATCGCCGTCGTCTGCTGCTCCCTCAATCCCGACAGCCGCTCCGCCACCCTGGCCGAAGCCCTCCGCGCCCCGCTCGCCGACGCCGGAGCTGAGGTCGACTGGATCGACCTCCGCGACCACGACCTGCCCCTCTGCGACGGCACCACCGTCTACGGCCGACCCGAGGTCCGCGCGATGTCGAAACGCCTCGCCGACGCCGACGCCGTCATCCTCGCCACCCCGATCTACAACTACGACGCCAACGCCGCGGCCAAGAACCTCGTCGAGCTCACCGGCAAAGCCGCCTGGCTCAACAAGACCGTCGGCTTCGTCTGCTCCGCCGGCAGCCCCGTCAGCTACATGTCGCTCATGCCGCTGGCCGCCAGCCTCATGCTCGACTTCCGCTGCCTCGTCGTGCCTCGCTTCGTCTACGCCGACGACCGCCACTTCACCGCCGACGGCCTCGACCCCGTCATCACCCAGCGCCTCGACGAACTCGCCCACCAGACCGCCCGCCTCGCCGCCGCCCTCTCGGCCACCGTCCCGGCCGACTGACCCTCACCCCACGTCCCCCAACCCCAGCGCCGCCCCGTACTGCACGCCCAGCACCTTCCGCAGCGCCGCGTGCTCCGCCGCCGCCAGCGTCGGGTCCCGCTCCACGATCGCCGCCGCGTCACGCTTGGCCAGCTTCAGCAAATCCAGATCCCCCGGGATCGACGCGTGACGCATCGGCGGCAGCCCCGACTGCCGCGTCCCCAGGATCTCGCCCATCCCGCGGATCTCCAGGTCCAACTCCGCCACCTTGAACCCGTCGTTCGTCGACGCGATCGCCGCCATCCGCGCCGACGCATCCTCCGTCGTCGGCTCGGCCACGAACACACACAACGGCCGCATTTGGTGTTCACCTCGGCCCACCCGCCCCCGCAGCTGATGCAGCTGCGCCAACCCGAACCGCTCGGCGTGCTCGATCACCATCACCGTCGCGTTGGGCACGTCCACCCCCACCTCGATCACCGTCGTCGCCACCAGCACGTCCAACTCCCCCCCCCGGAACTTTTCCATCACCCGCTGCCGTGTCTCTCGCTTGAGCCGGCCGTGTACCGTCCCGACTCTAAAACCCCCAAAGAACTTCTCCTGCAAGAACTTCGACTGCGCACTCACCGACTTCAACGACTTTGAATCGGAACCACCTGAACTGTCGATCGCCGGGACCACAACGTAGGCCTGCTCGCCGCGCTCCAGCCGGGTCCGCAGATAAGCGTACACCTCGTCCGCCTTCTCCGGGCCCACCACCCGGTTCTGCGTCGGCACCCTTCCGGGGGGCAGCCCCGTCAGCGTCGTGTGGTCCAAGTCCCCGAACAGCGTCAGGCTCAGCGTCCGCGGGATCGGCGTCGCGGTCATGACCAGCGTGTGCGGCATCTTCTCCTTGCCCCCGACTTCTTCGCCAGTCGAGCCGCGCAGCTTCGCCCGCTGCATGACGCCGAAGCGGTGCTGCTCGTCGATAACGACAACCGCCGGGTCGCGGAACGTGACCGACTCGGACAGCAGCGCGTGCGTGCCCACGACGACGTCCGCTTCGCCCGACGCCACCG
>JBCBSA010000057.1:0-11277 GCA_039819425.1 Planctomycetota bacterium | reverse complement strand
CGTGAGGCAGGCGCCTGCCTCACGTGAGCTACGCCGACATCGCGGCGGACCCCCGGGGCGGGGCCGCGGCCGTGACCGGACCCAACGTCACGCCGCCGGTGCTGGTGTACATCGACGGGGGCAAGTGGCGGGGCCGAAAGATCGAAACGTTCGACACGGGCGAGTCCGAGCCCGCGGCGAGCCGGGTGGCCGCCTCGCGGGAGGCTTTCCTGGTGAGCGGGGGCACGTGGCGTGGCACGTTCTGTTCGCTCTACCGACGCGACGAAGACCGCTGGGTCGACGTTCAGGCTGCGGTGTTCGATGCGCTGCGGTCGCGCAATGCGCCGCTTACCCGGCGGCAACGAAGAGACGCCTCGATCAACATCAGCGAAATGGAGGCCCGACCCGGCGGAGGCTTCATCCTGGCCCACACGTCCGGCGTCAGCTGGATCGACGAACGGGGGCGGGTCGAGGCCGATCGGGCGTGGCCCGCTGAAGTGACGCCGCTGGCGCGTGTCCACGACCTCAGCCTCGACGACGACCGGCCTCTGGTTTGGGCCGTGGTGCAGCTCGAACGTTCTCGGGAGACGGGAGAGCCTGCCGGTCAAGGTCGATCCGCTCTCGTTTCGGTTGCTCTCGACCCCGGTTCGGTTCCGCGGCCGCACCCGCTCCCGGCCGACCTGTCGCGTGCCTTCAGCGTCACGGCGAACGGAGCAGAACTGTACCTCGGCTTTCGGCGAGACCGCGGCGAGGTCGGAGTGATCGCGGCACCCGGTACGGCAGATCGTTGACCGCTCCGTATATCTTCGGGTCAGTCTCGCCCTCTCGATTAGGCGGCTGTCGTCAGGGCCACAAGGAAGAGGCCGATGACCACGCCCCAGATCAGCGTCATCAGGGCGCCCATCACGATGCCGATCCAGGCGTGGACGGCACCCTTGATCTCCGGCTGGAGTCGGCGTTGACGCAGGCCGACGATGCCCAGCACCAGAGCGGGGACCGCGAGCAGGAAGCCGAGGACGGGGAAGAGGCTGAAGAGCCCGAAGTAGTAGGCCAGCAGCGCCGGGATGTTTTTGTAGGGGATCAGGCCGCCGGTCGCGTCGCCCTTCGGGGGCTGGGCCACATGGTGCTGCGCAATCGAGCCGTCGGGGACGTGGTTCATGGCGTTGCCCACTTCCGGGGGCCGGGGGTGGGGGGGTTAGGGGAAGATGCCGCGGACGGTGTAGACCTCGTTGAGGTGTTCGAGGGCGGCGCTGAAGGCGGCGGTACGCATGTCGCAGTCCAGGCGGGAGGACATGGCCAGGACCTTGGCGGTGGCGCTGCGCATGTGGCACTGGAGCATGTCGTCGATCTTGGCGGCAGACCAGTGCTCGGACTGGCGGTTCTGCATCCACTCGAAGTAGCTGACGATGACGCCGCCGCAGTTGCAGAGGATCGCGGGCAGGACCTTGATGCCACGCTCGGTGAGCACGGCTTCGCCGGCGGGGGTGGTGGGGGCGTTGGCGGCCTCGGCGATGACCTTGCAGTTGAGCTTGTTCGCCTCGGCGTCGCCGATCATCTGCTCGAGGGCGGCGGGGACGAAGAGGTCGACCTCCGTGGTGTAGAACTCGTCTTGGGTGATGGGCTTGGAGCCGGGGAAGCCGGCGACGCCGCCGGTGGCCGCGGCGTGCTGAGCGAGCTCCTCGGCGTCGAGGGACTTGCCGTTGGACGGGGCGATCGCGCCGGTGCCGTCCATGACGGCGAGCAGGTGGCTGCCGTGCTGGGCCATGAGCCGGGCGGTCCACGACCCGACGTTGCCGTAGCCGACGACGCTGTAGGTGGTGTCCTTGAGCGGCTTCTGGATCATCTCGGGCAGGAGGTCTTCGATGACGTAGACGACGCCCTGGCCGGTGGCTTTCTCGCGGCCCTCGGAGCCGCCGAAGGCCAGGGGTTTGCCGGTGACGACGGCCGAGGCGGTGCCGCGGTGAGCGACGGCGGTGAAGTTGATGTAGGTGTCGGCCATCCAGGCCATGATCTGGGCGTTGGTACCCACGTCGGGGGCGGGGATGTCGTGGTCGGGGCCGATGTTGTCACCCAGGGCGGAGGTGAACCGGCGGGTGAGGCGCATCAGCTCGTCTTTCGACAGCGACCGCGGATCGACCTGCACGCCGCCCTTGCCCCCGCCCAGCGGCAGCCCGGCGAGCGAACACTTCATGGTCATCAGGGCGGACAACGCCTTGACGTGGTCGAGGCTGACGCCGGGGTGGAAGCGAACGCCGCCCTTGTACGGCCCGAGGATGTTGTTGTGCTGGACCCGGTAGCCCTTGAACAGCCGGTAGCTGCCGTCGTCCATGCGGACGGGGAAGTGCACCATGATCTCGGCCTTGGGCTGGGCCATGATGAGCTGGAGGTGCTTGGGCACGTCGAGCCGGCGGGCGGCTTCGAGCACCTGCGTAATCGTCTGCATATAGACGTTGTCGGGGTCGACGCGGAAGCCCAACTCCTGGAGCACGGTGTCGGGGAATTCAGCCATGGGCGTTCTTTCGGGTGGAAGCAGAAGACGGGAAGCAAGGGGCGAGGGGGTCCAAACGATACAATCGGCCGACCGTGCTTGTCTATTCCTGCAGCGACCTGATCTTCGCCACCAAGATCGGCTCCACCGCCGAGGCGTTGGACGTGCCCGCGCGGCCGGCGCGGAACGTCGAGATGCTGCGCGACCGTTTGGATCGCGTGGACGACGGCAAGCCGTGCGACGCGGTGACGTGCGTGATGGTGGACCTGGAGTTGGGCGACCACGCGTTCGACCTGATCAAGCTGGCGGCGGGGCACGCGTCGTCGCCGCGGGTGATCGCGTTCGGGCCGCACGTGAGGGTGGAGGCGTTGGCGGGGGCGGAGCGGGTCGGCGCAGACGAGGCGATGGCGCGCGGCGCGTTCACGCAGCGGTTGCCGGAGTTGATCAAGCAGTTCGGGGAGTGAGCGTTTCGCGGGTGACGCGCAGCGCCCCGCGGTCCGCCGGCCCCCGAAAAGGGCGGCTCCGCCGCATCCGCTAAACGTCGGGCTGGGAGGATCAAAAAAATCCCGGGGGTTACGCCGGCAGATCGAGGATGCGGTACACGGTGGGTTGGCCGTAGACCTCGGCGAGGCCGGCGATCTGTTGGGCGGCGTCGTCGAGGTCGCCGCGGCGGGCTTCGTGGGTGGTGATGACCACGGGCACGGTGTCGACGCCGGCGGGGGCGTCGTGCTGCAACAGCGACGAGAGGCTGATCCCGCGGTCGCCGAGGGCTTGGGTCATCTTGGCGACGACCCCCGGAACATCCAAGGCATCCACGCGGAGGTACCACCGGCCCTCGACGTCGGCGGGGGCGACGAGTTGCGCGGGGCCGTGCAGGTCGGGCGACAGACGCATGCCGGCGAACGCTGCGGGGTACGCGCCGCAGGCGACCTGCAAGAGGTCGCCGACGACGGCCGAGGCGGTGGGCCCCTGCCCGGCACCGCGGCCGGTGAACATGGTGTGGCCCACGGCGTGGCCGACGACGGACAACGCGTTGAACGAGCCGTGGACCTGGGCGAGTTGCTCGGTCTTGGCGATGAAGCACGGCGCGGTGTCGAGGCTGAGGAACGCTTGGCCGGGCCAGCGTTCGGCGCTGGCGATGAGCTTCATGTCGTAGCCCAGCTCGTCGCCGAAACGCACGTCGTCGAGGTCCAGCCCGTCGATGCCCCGGCACGGCACGTCGGCCTCGGTCACGTTCGCGCCGAAGGCGAACGACGCGAGGACCGCCAGCTTCTGCGCCGCGTCGGCACCGGAAACGTCCAGCGTCTCGTCGGCCTCGGCGTAGCCGCGGTACTTGGCTTCGGCCAGGGCGTCGGCGTAGGTCGCGCCGTGGCGGGTCATCTGGGTCAGGATGTAGTTGCACGTGCCGTTGAGGATGCCGTAGAGCCCGTGCACCTCGTTGGCCATCAGTCCGGCGGTCAGCGCCGTCACACACGGGATCCCGCCGCCGCACGACGCCTCGAACGCGATCGACACGTTGTGCTCCCGCGCCAGCCCGAACAGCGTCGCCCCCCGCGCCGCCAGCAGCGACTTGTTCGCCGTGACCACGTGCCGGCCGGTGGTCAGCGCCCGCTCGACGTAGCCGCCCACCGGGTCCAGCCCGCCGGCGACCTCGACCACGACGTCCGCGTCGCCGGTGAAGAACGCGTCCGGGTCGGCCGTGACCCGGCACCGGGCCAGCGCGCCGCCGGCCGTCGCCTTCTCGACGTCGCGCACCAGCACCTGCGTCAGCCGCAGTTCCCGGCCCAGCCGCCGCCGGTAGAGCTCGGCGTTTTCGCGCAGCAACTCCTCGACGCCGCGGCCCACGGTGCCGAACCCGATCATGCCGACGTTGACGGGTGGTCGAGACAAGTTCGCAATCCTTAAAACAACACGAAACCGCCACCACGGGGTTCGGCAGGATACCAAGCGCGCCGTCGGCGAGCTATCATTTGATCGTGACGTCCGACACTTCTTCTCCTTCCGTACCGCCCGCCACACCCGCGGCTTCCGGCGAAGCCCACGCGGAAGACCTGATGATCACGCCGATCTGCGCGATCTTCCGCCGGTTCCTCAAGCGTCAAGGCTTGAAGTTCACCACCGAGCGGGCCCAGACGCTCGACGTGGTGTTGGGCAAGGAGAACGTCTTCGAGGCCGACGAATTACTCGACGAGTTGAAGCAGGCCGGCCACCGCGTCAGCCGGGCCACCGTCTACCGCACGCTCAAGCACCTCCGCGAAGCCGGCATCATCCGCGAGGTGTTGCTCGACGCGGCCAAGGCCCACTACGAACTGGCCTACGGCAAAGCCCCCAAGGGCCACCTCGTCTGCGTCGAGACCCAACGCATCGTGGAGTTCCCCACCGTCAAACTCGATGAGCTGATGCAGCGTGTCTGCGAAGAGCACGGCTTCGACCCGGTCAGCCACCGCTTCGTGGTCTACGGCGTCTCGCCCGAGGCGCAGACCGCCGAGCAGGCCGAGGTCGGCGGGGAGTAGGCGAGGCTTGCGATCACCGGGTAGCGTGGGCGTCGGATTGAATCGAGAAATCTCGCGTTTAGCGGGTGACGCGTAGCGTCCCGCGTTCTGTCGCCCCCTCGGAAAGGGTGGCTTCGCCGCACCCGTTAAGCGTGGAGAAGTTACGGCGCGTAAATCGACGTCAGGATCTCGCCGACCCGCTTGGCCCAGTCGCGCTCCTGGTGGCCGCCGCCTGTGACCACCCGGTAGTCCACCTCGGCTCCGGCCGAACGCAACGCGGCGACGAAGGCCTCGGCGTCGTCGACCGGGTCGGCGTCGGCGGGGTAGTTGTCGGTGGGCGCGTCGCCCATGTCGAGGTAGATCGGCCGGCCCGCCAGCGCCGCGAGCCGATCGCCGAAGACCTCGGCCGCCGGGCCGTCGTCGAAGGACAGCCTCGGCGACAAAGCGATCACCCGGCCGAAGACGTCGGGGTGGTCCGCCGCGACGCCGAGCGCGGCGGTGGCCCCGAGCGACGATCCGCCGATCGCGGTGGATTCCGGGCCGGGCTGCGTGCGGTAGATGCGGTCGATCATCGGCTTAAAGTCCTCGACGACCGCTCGTCCGTAGGCCGTGAGGCCGTCGCCGGGGGTGTACTCCGCGTCGCGGTCTTCGGTGTTGTAGAGCCCGACGACGATCATCGGCGGCACCGTGCCGTCGGCGATGAGTTGCTCAAGCGTCTCATCCAGCCCCCACTCGACGCCGGCGTAGCTGGTCTGCTCGTTGAAGAGGTTCTGGCCGTCGTCGAGATAGAGCACGGGGTAGCGCGCGTCGGGCGCGTCGCCGTAGCCGGGCGGCAGGTAGACCACGAGGTCACGCGGCAGCTCCAGGTGATCGGACGGCACCTTCGCCAACACGCGCACGTCGCCGCTGAGCGTGATGCGCCCGGGCACGGACTGGCCGTTGTCGATCCAGCGGGCGACCTCGGCGGTGAGTGTCGTGTCGCCCTCGGCGACGAACATGCGATTGGGTAAGTCCGCCTGGTCGGCGGCCTGCTCGACGGTACCCCACGTACCGCGGGTGATCTTGTAGCCGTGCTCGATGCCGCTGAGCAGCTCGGCCTGGCCGTGGTACCGGCCGTCCTCGCCGCGACGCAGCGGCAGGCCCGCCGCCTGCCAGGCACCGAGGTTCGGGTGGCTGCCCGAGACGTATACGATCTGGTCCGCCGGCGTCGTGTCCGGCACGTCCACCTCGAACGTCACCGATACGATCCGCCGGGCCTCGGCCTCTTCGACGAACGCCTGCGTCTCCCCCTGGATGCGGTTCCGCTCGCTGACGAACCACCCCCCGATCAGCAAGAGCGCCACCAACAACACGCCGACCAGCGCCAACACCGTGACTTTCATGTGCGGGTCTCCGTCTGAGAATCTCTGAAACCGTGAGACGTGACGAGCAACTGCCGAGACTGGCTCAGCGGCTCGACCCATCATAAACCACTCTTACCCCCGGCCCGACAAGAAATCCGGACGGGTTCATTTAGCCCCGGGTCGGTGACCCGGAGTGGCCCCCGGTGATTCACCGGGGCTAAACGGGTCAAGCGACGAGGTCAAAGTAAACCACGAGACCGAAATCCGCCCGGCGTGTCGCGGTCACGGCTGCTCGGCGATCTGCTTGCTGACCGAGGCTTTGTACCGCCGTTCGGAGACCTTGCGGATCTCGTGCGTCGCCAGGGTGACCTTGCTCCCGGTCGCCGCGTCCTCGAACACGATGACGCCCGACTCGGCCCCCTTGCTGTTCCAGTTGTCGGTGTAGTAGGTCTTTCCCGAGTGCGGGTCGGTGATCTCGTAGTAGGTGCAGCCGGTCAGCGTCAGCGTCGCGCCGACGATCAGCAGGGCCCAGAGCGGTTGTTTGGAGGTCCGTTTCATGGGTTTTAGAATACCGCGCGGCGGGCTCGGGGGCCCGTCAAGCGGGTGGGGGCGGCGGTTCGGAGGTATCTTGAAACGCACTGTTTCCGGCTCTGCTTGGGGCTGAGCCGCGGATCCCCCTTCGAACCCCACTGATTTCATTTACTCGATGCTGCCGACCACCCACTTTCAGCAGTTGTTGCTGCCGCGGTTTACGAAGACCCGCCGAGACCTGTCGGCCCAAATCTGGCGTGTCGATCCTTCGGCGTTGGCCGTGAGCCAGACCAAGCCGACGAAAGCGCACCGGCCGTGGTCGGCGGTGGGTGCCGAGGAGTTCCGGGCGGTGAAGCGGACGCCGCTGCACTGGGGGCGGATGTTCGATCAGTGCTGGTGGAAGGTCGCGGTACCCGAACCTGAGGGCGGCGAGGCGGTGCGTTATCTGTTCTGGGACGACCGGGGCGAAGCGACGGTGTACGTGGACGGCGAACCGGTGTACGGCGTCGATCCGGGTCACAAGTACGCGCCGATCCCGGCGGGGGCGAGGGAGCTGGTCGTCGAGTCGCTGTGCGCCCGGACGGGGATCTGGGTGAAGGGCGAGACGCAGGGGGTCGACGGGGAGCGGGGCAGCCTGTTCCGCGGGGCGTACCTGGCGGAGCGGGACGACGCGGCGTGGCGGGCGTACCACGACCTCGACGTGTTGATCGGGCTGATGTCCCTGCTGGACAAACCCGAGTACCCCGCCCACGGGGACATGTGGAGCGGAGGCGGGTATCGGCCGGAGGTGACCGTCGTCGAGCCGCTCTTGCGTCGGTTGATCCACCGCACGAGCGCAGCGGTCGACGCGCTGGAGACGCGGGGGCTGGAGGCGTTTTGCCGTTCGACCCGGGCGATCTACGACGAGTTCCGCGGCAACCCGGACGCGCCCGACGCGATGAAGGCGGTCCTCACCGGGCACGCGCACATCGACCTGGTGTGGCTGTGGCCCGAGCGGGCGGGGGAGTTCAAGGCGGTGCACTCGTTCGCCAACGCGTTGAACATGATGGAGCGTTACCCCGAGATGACGTTCGGCTACTCGCAGCCGGCGAGTTACGAGGCGGTCCAGCGGCGGAGCCCGGAACTGATGCGGCGCGTGCGGCGGCAGGTGAAGCGCGGCCGGTGGGAGGCGACCGGCGCGTTGTACGTCGAGTCGGACGTGCAGCTGCCGTGCGGCGAGGCGTTGGTGCGGGCGTTTGCGCTGGGGCAGGCGGGGTTCCGCGGTCTGACGGGGCGGGACAGCCGGTGCGTGTGGATCCCCGACGTGTTCGGCTACTCGGCGGCGCTGCCGACGATCATGGCGGGCTTCGGCGTGCCGTACTTCTACACCACGAAGATGCACTGGTCGGGCGCGACCCGCTTCCCGCACAGCAGCTTCCGGTGGGCCGGCATGGACGGCAGCGAAGTCGTCGCGCACCTGTCGTGGACCCACTACAACCAGACGGTCACGCCGGCCGAGCTGCGGCACTCGGCGAACCAGCACCGCCAGAGCCACGTCCACGACGAGGCGTTGTTCCCCACCGGCTACGGCGACGGCGGCGGGGGGGTGAGCGAGGCGATGTGCGAGCGGGCCCGTCGGTTGAGCGACTTGGCGTCGCTGCCCCGGGCCGAGTGGGGCACGATCGAGGGGTTCTTCGATCGGTTGGCCGAGCGGGCCGAGGCTTTGCCGTCGTGGCGGGGCGAGATGTATCTGGAGTATCACCGCGGCGTGCAGACGACCAACGGCCGGCTGAAGGCGGCGTTCCGGGCGGCCGAGGCGGGGCTGCAGGTCTGGGAAGCGGTGCGGTGCGCGACCGGTGGCGGGCCGGTCGACGAGGACATGTGGAAGCGGGTCTGCTTCGCGCAGTTCCACGACTACATCCCCGGCAGCTCGATCGCGGAGGTGTACGAAGAGCACGTCCCCGAGCTGGAATCGATCGCCGAGCGGGCGCTCGCGCACGCCGAGGACGAGTTGGAATCCGCCGGCGGGCGGCCGTGCGTGTTCAACCCGATGGCCGCGCCGCGTCGGACGTGGATCGATGGTCGCCTCGTCGAGCTGCCGCCGTTATCCGGGGTCGCGTTCGATGAACTCGAAGCCCTCCCGGCCGACCCGGTGACGGCCACGAAGACTCGGCTGCGCAACGGCCGGGTCGACGCCCGTTTCAACGCCGCCGGTGAACTCAAGTCGCTCGACGTCGATGGAGAGCCGGTGGCTCTCGAACAGCCCGGCGCCGCGGTGTGGACGTTCCCCGACCGCCCGGCGAACTACGACGCCTGGGACATCGACCGCTACAGCCTCAGCAACGGCACGCACCACCGCGGCCGCGCCGAGGTCGACGTGACCACCGAAGACGGCGTCGGCCAAGTCGCGTTCACCCGCCAACTCGGCGACCTCGGAGAAGTCACCGTCGCTTACCGCCTCGAGCCCGGCGACGCGGTGCTGCGGCTGGCCATCGACCTCGACCTCGCCGAGCCCGAAACGCTGGTCAAGCTCGCGTTCCCCACGGCTTACCGCGGCCGGGAAGCGCGCTACGGCGGACCCTTCGGCAGCACGATGCGCCCGCAGTGGCCCGGCCCGCTGGCCAACGACGCGATGTTCGAGAACCCCGCCAGCCGGTGGGCCGTCGTCACCGACGAGGACCAGCGCGACGGCCTGATGCTTGTCACCCAGTCCAAGTACGGCGTCGGCGTCCGCGACGGCCTGATGCACCTGTCCCTCGCCCGCTCGGCCCTCATCACCCCCACCGGCGTCAGCGGCGACACCACCACGATCGGCACCGGCGGCACCCGCCAGTACACCGACTTGGGCCGACAGGCCATCCGCCTCGCCGTCGGCCGCTTCCACCACGAACTCCCGTTGACGCAGCAGCCCGCGTATCTCGCCGACGCGTTGTACCTCCCGACGCCGCGTTACCTCGGCCGGCCCCTCGACGCCGGCTTCCGCGGCCTCGACGCCCCCGCCTCGCTTGTCCCCGCCTGGGCCGTCCCCAACGGGGATCGTGGATGGACGCTCCGCCTCCACGAAACCCTCGGCTCTCGCGGTCAGGCACGCCTGCGTCTCGACGACAACCGAAGCGCCACCCCGGTCGACCTCCGCGGCGAAACGATGGACACCAACACGTCGGCCCATGCCGTCAAGCCTTACGCCTTGATGAGTTTCAAGGTTTTCTGACGCGTCTCCACTCCGTGTTCAGGGGCGTTGCGCGTCACCCGCTCAACGTTGGGTCGGTGCGCGCTTTCCCACACGGCTTGGGGTTATCATCGCCGGGCTGTCAGGACCGGGTCCTCAGCCGTCTGCCCATGCGCATGCTCTTCATCAACCAGACCTACGCGCCGGACGTGGCGGCCTCGGCGCAGCTGCTGGAGGACATGGCGCGGCAGTTCGCCGACGCGGGGCACGAGGTGGCGGTGATCACGTCGCGGTCGCTGTACGGCCAGGCGGGCACGACGCTGCCGAAGTACGAGAAGCGGGACGGCGTGGAGGTCCACCGCGTGGGGATTTCGCGGTTCGGCAAGGGGTCGCTGCGGGCGCGGACGTTCGACGCGGCGGTGTTCTACCTGGCGGCGACGTGGAAGGCGTGGCGGGTGAAGCTGCCCGGCGGCTCGCCGCAGGTGGTGGTCACGCTGACCAGCCCGCCGTTCATCGGGTTCATCGGGGCGCTGGCCCGGACGCTGCGCGGGGGGCGGCGGCGGGGGCGGTACTACGTCAACTGGGAGATGGACCTGTACCCCGACGTGCTGACGGCCGCGGGATTGGTGACGGCCCGCTCGTTGACGGGGCGGCTGCTGCACTGGCTCAACCGGTGTTCGCTGCGGCTGGCCGACCGCGTCGTGATGGTCGGGCGGTGCATGCAGGACCGGGTGACCCGGCAGGGCGTCCCGGCCGAGCGGACCGAGATGATCAGCGTCTGGCCGGTGAGTCCGGTGCTGGACCCGGCCGAGGCGGCCCGGCCGTCGAGCTACCGGGAGGCGTGGGGCCTGGACGGCAAGTTCGTGGTCATGTACTCGGGCAACCTGGGGATCGCGCACGACGCCCAGACGCTGCGAGCGGCGGCGAAGCTGCTGCGGCACCGCGACGACATCCGCTTCGTGTTCGTGGGCGGGGGCAAGCGGCGTCACGAGATCACGGACTTCGTGGCCGAGCACGGCCTGAACAACGTCATCGTCAAGGGGTACGAGCCGCGCGAGAAGTTGGCCGACTTGCTTCGGCTGGGCGACGTGCACTTGATCAGCCAGCGTGAGGAGTTCACGGGGGTGGTGGTGCCGTCGAAGCTGTTCGGGATCATGGCGTCGTCGCGGCCGTCGCTGTACGTGGGCCCGGCCGACGCGGAGGTGGCGCGGGTGCTGACCGAGAGCGGCAGCGGCGAGGTGCTGCCGCTGGGCGCGGCGACGCTGCTGGCGCGGGAGATCGAGCGGCTGGCGGCGG